>JANODP010000095.1:0-16936 GCA_031412755.1 Schlesneria sp.
ATGACGCAACCCTTTCAGGGTAGATGGCGAATGCGTTCTCCCTCCCAGGGTAGCCCGCCTGCGCGGGCAACCCTGGGCTATGAGACGCAACTCCTTCGGAGTAAAGACACCTCGTTCAACCCCAAACTTGGAACTACTGAATCTCAAATTCCAAGGACAGAAACGAGTGATGTTGCTGCTCGGGCGAGAATCGTGGATCAGGTGGTTTGGAGTTTTCGGGCTTTGAAGTTTGGGATTCGTTTGGGCTTTGGTGTTTGAGTTTTGAAATTTACCCTCGGGGGTTCTGATGCGCATCACCGGGATCGAGATCGATCGGTTCGGAGTCTGGCAGGACTTCAAGCAGCCGTTGCATCGGTCGGGGCTGACGGTGTTTTACGGCCCGAACGAAGCGGGCAAGACGACGCTGTTGCGATTCATTCGCGGAGTCCTTTACGGCTTTCCGTCCGACGACTATTTGAACCCGCGCAAAAAATCGCGCCGCGAGGCGCAGTCGGGTTTGCTGCGCGTCGAGCATCGCGGGCACGATTACGAAATTCGTCGCACGGCTTATGGCGACGATGCCGGCCTGCTCGCGGTCGATGGCATTCCGTCGGGAGAATCGACGTCGGCCTTCATGGAAGATTTGCTCGCCGCGACCGACGAGAAGCTGTTTGAATCGGTGTTCGCCGTCGGGCTGCCCGAACTGCAACAGTTCGCCACGCTGACGGGCGATCAGGTCGCGAACCACCTGTACGGCATGACGCTCGGCCCCCAGGGTCGCCTGCTCATGGAGCTTCCCGGGCGAGTCGATTCCGAACTGCAACGGTTGATCGGCGCGGGGGGCGACGGCGCGGTGATCCCCGACCTCTTGAAGCGGCACGAGGAACTGTCGCGTCAATCGGCGGGCGGCATCCGCCTGCGTGACCGCTACCGCGAACTCCTCCGCAAGAAGAGCGAACTCGACGAACGGATTTCCAAGCAGCGCGAGCGGCAGTCCCGGTTGCAGGCCAACCTGCGCGGCCTCAGCTACATGGAGAAGGTTCATCCGCCGTGGAACCGCGTGCGCGAATGCCGGCTCGAACTGAAGCAGCTTCCCGACTTCAGTGCCTTCCCCGCCGACGGCGTACAGCGTTTGCAGCGGCTCGAACTGGACATCGACGCCGCGACGAAGACGCGCGAGCGGCTGCTCGACGAAGTCACCCAGATCAATCAGAAGCTGGCCGCGATTCGGATCGATCCCGAGATCCGCCGCTTCTCCGGCGCGGTGCAGATGCTGTCCGAACAGCGCGTGATGACGAAGGACTTCGAGCCGCGGATCGCCGAGTTGGAACAGCTCGCCGCATCGCAGGAACACGATCTCGTCGAGCACCTCGCCGCGCTCGGACGCAACTGGTCGTTGACGCGGCTGGACGAGGTGAACGATTCGCCCGAGGCGAACGCCGCGTTCGTGCAGGCGGCGCGCGAGTACCAGGCGATCCTCGGCAAGACGCAGCGGATGCAGAGACGCTACAAGCGGGCCAACGGTGCGTGCCGCGATCGCGAACTCGCGCTGCGGACCGAATTGCAGGATTACGGCGTGGCGACCGAGGCCCTCGATGCGTCGGTCGATGTCGCGGCGCAGCGGCTCGATCAACTGGCCGATCTCAGCCGCTGGCATTCCGAGGCGGGTGAACTGCATCACCGCACGACGACGCTCGACCAGCAACTCGAACGCCTGCACCTGCGGCACGGCCTGCCCGACTGGATCTACGGCATCTTGACCTGGTTCACGCTGGCCGGAGTGGCGCTGTTCATCGCGGGCGTTTATGCGGCCGTCACGACCGGCTGGATCGTCGGATTGATCTTTGTCGTGCTGTCACTCTTCTCGGCGGGAACGGCGTGGGCGTTCAAGACGCATCACGAGGAGAACCTGCAACAGCAGATCGCCGAACTGCGGGATCTGCGGCTCGCCAACGAGACCGAGCGTCGCAACCTGCTCGACCACATCGCAGCATACGCTGAGAGCTGCGGCATCCGGGAATGGATGGGCCGCGAATTCTCGCTGCAAGAACTGAACGACGGCGAACTGCTGACGCTCGCCGCGCGACGGACCGCCGACTTGCAGCGGGCACAGACCGACTACCGGCGCATCCTGCAAGTGCGACGGAGGCTGAGCGGCTCGCGAGCCCGCCTGCAGATCCAGCAGCGCGACCTGGCGAACGGCCGCAAGAGTTGGTGCCAGACGCTCGCCCATCTCGGCCTGGACGAGACGGTCGACGTGAACTCGGCCGTCGAGCATTGGAAGAAAGTCATCGCCGCGCGCGACCGCCGCAGCAAGCATCTCGCCACGCGGGAGCAGTCGCAGGACATCCGGCTCGGTTACGAGCGGTTCCGCAAGCAGGTTGAGGACCTCGGCCGGCGCATGCAGCGGCCGAAGCTGAACTACGCCAGCCCGTTCGAGGTCGTCGAGACGTGGGAGCGCGAACTGCGGACGGCCCGCGATGCCAGTCTCGAACGGAAGCGGCTCAAACAGCAGCATGCCCAGCACCGACGCGAGGCCGCCGACTGGCAACGCAAGCTCGACGCGCTCGAAGAGAACCGCAATGCCCTGCTCTCGCTGGCCGGTGTGTCGCACCGGTCGCAACTCGACAAGCGACTCGAATTGATGGAGCGGCGGCGGCAGGTCGAGATCACGCTCGAACAATCGACGCGCGAGTTGGAGCATCTCGTCAAGTCGGAACCCGACACGGCGCTGGTCGAAGACGAACTGATCCGCTTCAACCCGAACGACGTCGCCGGGATGGCCCGCCAGTACGGACGGGAACTCGACGAGATCGACGTCGCGCTGCAACAGGGCTTCGAGCAACTCGGCACGATCAAGCAGGAATTGAAGTCGCTCGAAGCCGACCGCCGCGGCACTCGAACCCGGCGCGAACTGGCCCAGGTCGAGGGTGAACTGCGCAGCGCCTGGCAGTCGTGGTTCGCGGCCTCGCTCGCCAGCGACGCCGTGCAGGACGTGGCGACTCAGTTCGAGCAGGCCAACCAACCCGAGATGCTGGCCGCCGCGATCCCCTTCCTGCAAAAACTGACGCTCGGCAAGTACCACCACCTCTGGACGCCGCTCGGCCGCAAGCACCTGTACGTCGACGACGACTCCGGCGAATCGCGGCCGGCCGAAAAACTGAGCGGCGGGACACGCGAACAGATGTTCCTCGCGATCCGGCTCGCGATGGTGAAGGCCTTCGCGAACAACGGCATCGAGCTGCCGATGGTCCTCGACGACGTGACGGTCAACTTCGACCAGGAACGTTCCGAAGCGGCGGTCGAAACGCTGCTCGACTTCACCCGCGAAGGCCAGCAGTTGCTCGTCTTCACCAGCCATCTGCACTACGCCCAGATGTTCCAGCGCCGCGAGGTCGAACCCGTCTGGCTGCCGGCCCGCCACGCGGCGTTGCTCGGTGAAAGCGTCGAAGAACGCCGCGCGGGGTAACGTCCGCAGTCGTCCCTCTTCGTCCGCACGACTCACGTTTCATTTCTTTTCCGAGCGCGAAGAATGTGAAACGCTGATTGACGCTGATCTTCGCTGATTTGTATGAGTGAGGATTAGCGAAAATCAGTGTTCTGTCTTTCTGACACCACAGGGCCGGGACCATCCAACCATGTCGCAGTACTTGAAGATTCTGGTCGGCGTCGATCTGCACCACGGGGATCGGGCGGTCTCGAAAGAGTTCGGCCCCGAAACGCGGGCGGCCATCAATCAGGCACTTGAACTCGCCGCCCACTCGGCCGGCGTGGTGACGTTTTGTGCCGTGCTCGAAATCTCGGCGCAAACGGCCTCGCTGATCGAGCGCGATCACCAGAACCTGCTCAAGACGGTCGAAGACGTGGCCAGTGAAATGCTCAATGCGGAGGTGAATGCCGCCAATGCACGCGGCATCCCGGCGGACAAGGCGGTGCGATTCGGCTCGGCGTGGGAGGAACTGGCGAAGGAGGCGTGCGAGAACAAGCACGATCTGGTCGTGATGGGGACTCGGCAGCGCGACAAGGCGACACGGCTGTTGTTCGGCAGCACGGCTCAGAAGTTGATTCGGTTCGCGCCGTGTCCGATCTGGATCGTGAAGCCCGAGGAGTACCGGGAGATTCGCGAGATCGCCATCGCCACTGATCTGAGCGACGCCTCGATTCCCGTGCTGCACGCCGCGATCAGGGCCGCCCGCGCGCTGAACGCCCGACTCTACATCCTGCACGTGCTGGAGCAGGATCAACTGTCGCACCTGCTGATCGCGGGGGTCTCCGAGGAGGAAATCGCCACCTGCCAGCAGCGATTGCACGTCGATGCGGAGGCGAAACTGCACGGGCAACTGGCGTCGACCGACTATCGCACGCTCCAGCAGGGTCTGAAGATCGAGATCGTTGTCGGCTCGCCCGACCACGCGATCGGGGACTTCGTCGCGGCCCACGAGGTGGACCTGCTGGTGATCGGCACGCACGGGCGACGAGGTCTCGAAGGGCTGCTGCTGGGCAACACGGCCGAGCGAATCCTGCCGTCGATCCACGCCTCGCTACTGGCGGTGAAACCGAACGGGTTCGTCAGCCCGTATGCGAAGAAGTGAGCGAACCGAATGAGAAGGTTCGTCCCGGCGGCCATTTCGCTCACCGAGCGGCAATCGCCGGACTGCATTTGTGATGAAGAATTGCCACTGACCGCCGATCACTCTTCCCATAGCGAGCGATCGGAGTCAGGGCGCTTTCAAAAAAGGCCCCAGCCCTGTGGCGACTGTTGTGCCCCCGCACAACGCCGCGTTCATCACGTCACGTCCTCAGCGTTACAAGCCGCCGCTGTACTGCTGCGGCATCGCGAGGAATCGCTGCTGCGTCTCGCGGTCGCTGAAAAACCACAGCTTGCCACGCCAGATCACGCCGGCGCGCGGATCACCCAGCTCGGCTTTGCGGCCATCCTTCGTGCTGACCAGGCACTGTCCGTTCGCCACCGGCCAGAAACGGTCGGGATGGGCGAGGAACTTCTGCCGGTGCTCCTCCGAGTGAAAACAGACCGTCTGCCCGTGATGCTCGGCCGTGTACGTGGCCTCACCCTTTCGCAGGCGGTTCTCGTCGAGCAGGCTCACCAGGCAAAAGCCGTCGAATCCGAGCTTGAGCGTGTTCGCGGAAGCCAGAGCCGAGGCGGGCTGACTGTCGTCGAACTCGTCCGATTCCGCATCGGCCAGCGATTCGTCCCCGTCCAGCGGCGACCGCTTGACCAGTTCCAGCGATGTGATCATGTCGCCCGCCGACTTGAAGCCGGTCATCCGCGACACCACCTTCAACTCGGGCGAAACGACCAGCGTGGTCGGGTACGCCTGCACGTGGAAACCCGAAATCAAGTCGGGATTCTCGTCGGCGTCCAGCTCCAGCAGCACGAAGTCCCTGCGGAGCCGTCGTCGCAACCGTTCGTCCGTAAACGTCAGTTGCTGCATCTGGCGGCACGGGCCGCACCAGGTCGCGGTGATCTTCACCAGGATCGGTCGCCTCCTGCGACCAGCCTCTTCACAGGCCTGTTTGTAGTTCTTTCGCCAGGACAGACGAGACACCGCGTGGTCGTCGGCTTGGGCGGGTGGGCGGGACGCGAATGAGACCGCGACCGCCGCGACGAGAGCCAGACTGAGGCTCCCGAGGCGTAAGATGGACATGCACTACTCCTAACATGTGCGGCGTTCAGTTCCTCCGTGGATTCGCCCGCGTTGGCAGGCCGGACCGAAGAACGCCAAGGACAGTCCGGCCGCCGTTGAACCGAGATCGCTCAGTGTGATCGGTGATCACGCGGAGTGGTCGGGGTTCGGGCGAGCCACAAAGGTAGCCGCCCCCCACGACTCGATCCACCTCCACGGGCCGCTTGAAGCCGACTATCGAAGAAACTTTCAAATTGGCTGAATAGGTCGTGGAGGCAGACCGCGTAGCTTGCCTTTCGAGGTCGGTTATGCCCTCTCAGATCGGCATCCGCCAACATAATTGCGCCTGCTGGCGTGCGAACTGACTTCATCTCGTCCATCAAGATGACTACCTTGCTCCTCGTCCGGCGAACCGACTTCTCCAATGATCGAGACCATGACCCAGATCCAACCTGACGACCTGACCTCCCGCCTCGACTTCGCGCTGGCTGTCGCCTCCGAAGCGAGCGGCCTGATCTTGCGGTATTACCAGAACCCCGACCTCGAAGTGGAACGGAAGCGGGACAGCAGCCCCGTGACCGAGGCGGACAAGGGGGCCGAACTGCTGATCCGCGAGCGTCTGGCAGCGGTCTTCCCCGACGACGCGATCCTCGGCGAAGAATTTCCGAGCCAGGAGGGGACGACCGGCTTCCGCTGGATTCTCGATCCGATCGACGGGACGAAGTCGTTCATTCACGGCGTCCCCTTGTTCGGGACGCTGATTGGCATCGAATTCAACGGCCGGTGCGTGATTGGTGTCGTCCGATTCCCCGCCCTGAACGAAGTCGTCTACGCGGCACAGGGCCAAGGCGCCTGGTGGCAGATCGGCGACGCCCCGCCTCGCCGCGCCCGGGTCTCGTCGGTGACGAGCCTGTCCGAAGCGACGTTCTGCCACACCAACCCCTCGCGCTGGCTGACGATTGGCAAACGCGAGGCCCTCGAAACGCTGCTGACTTCCGTGCAACTGGCCCGAGGCTGGGGAGACTGCTTTGGCCACATGCTCGTCGCCACCGGCCGAGCCGACGTCATGATCGACCCCGCCATGAACGCCTGGGACGCGGCGGCCCTCCTGCCCATCGTCGAAGAGGCGGGCGGACAATTCATCGACTGGACGGGCAACGCCACGATCTACGGAGGTAGCGGCCTGTCCGTCGTGCCGGGATTGAAAGACGAAGTGCTGAAGATCATTCAACGATGAACATTCAGCGATGAAACTTCTTTTCTTCCTCCCCTCGCCCCTTTGGGGAGAGGGGCCGGGGGTGAGGGGCGAGTCAGGTACCAGCCATGCAACCGCGCAACCGTGACACCACCCGACGCGAGCGAGCCCGCGAACTGCGGCAAGACGCCAACCTGCCTGAACGAATCCTCTGGGAACAGTTGCGCGGTCGACGATTCCAAGGCTTCAAGTTCCGCCGGCAGCACCCGATTGGACCGTACGTTGTCGATTTCTATTGCTCCGCTGCGAATCTGGTTCTGGAATTGGACGGGGAGACTCACCGGGGCAAGGCGGACTACGATGCGCGCTGAACTCAGAAGCTCGAAGAATGCGGGTTGTCGGTGCTCCGTTGTCCAAATGTCGAGCTTTACGAGAACTTGGACGGGTTGATGGAGAAGGTTTGGCAGGTGTGTTGTGAACGGTCGAAGAAGACTGGGGACCGGGTGGGTACCACCGCTCGCCCCTCACCCCCGGCCCCTCTCCCCAAAGGGGCGAGGGGAGGAAGAAAAGGACAAATATGAAAATCGCCGGCGTGCAGATGGACTTTCAGTTGGCCGATGTGGACGGGAATCTCGACCGCATGATTGCGAAGGTGCGCGAGGCTCGTGCGGCGGGGGCCTCGTTGACGGTCTTTCCCGAATGTGCGGCGACGGGCTATTGCTTTGCGAGCCTCGACGAGGCCCGGCCCTACGCGCAGCCGATCGAGGGCCCGGCGACGCAGCGCATGGTGCGGGCGTGCGCCGAACTCGGCGGGCATGTCGTCTTCGGGCTGCTCGAAGCCGACGGGCCGCGCGTGTTCAACGCCCTCGCGCTGGTCGGGCCGGGTGGGCTGGTCGCGTCGTACCGCAAGATCCATCTGCCGTTTCTCGGCGTCGACATGTTCACCGATTTTGGAGACCGTCCCTTCGCCGTCCATGAAGTCGATGGTGTAAGGATCGGCATGAACATCTGCTACGACGGCGGCTTTCCGGAACCGGCGCGCTGTTTGACGCTGCTCGGCGCCGACCTGATCGTCCTCCCCACGAACTGGCCGCCGGGTGCCGAGCCGACCGCCGAGCACGCGATCAACACGCGCGCGATGGAGAACACCGTCTACTATGCGGCGGTCAACCGCATCGGCGTCGAACGCGGCACGCCGTTCATCGGCCGCAGCCGCATCTGCGACCCGCTCGGCAAGACCCTCGCCACCGCCGACGGCATCGAAGAGGTGATCCTCTACGCCGACATCGACGTCGCCCGGTCTCGCAACAAGCATCTGATTCGCAAGGCGGGCACAAACGAAGTCAACCGCATCGCCGACCGCCGACCCGAGATGTATGGTGAGATCGCGAAGCCGCATTCCCTGAAGCCGCCTCGTGAGTTGAAGAGGGAGTGATGACGGACAAGAGGAGCGGGGGACAAGGAGATGGGGAGACAAGGAGATGGGGAGACAAGGAGACGGGGAGACAAGGAGACCAGAGATCCGTCGGTAGATAACACCTTGCTCCAGGATTGTCTTTGTCTCCCCCTCCCCTTGTCTCCTTGTCCCCTTGTCCCCCCCTCCCCTTGTCCCGTTTTGAGCATCGTTTAACGTCCAAACCTCATCTGAATACCCAGTAGCCATCCGCCGCCATGTCACTCTTGAACCCCGCATTGCTCGCCGGACTGGGATTGGCTGCGATTCCGATCCTGCTCCATTTGCTGATGCGGGCGAAACCGAAGCGGCTGATCTTTCCCGCGCTGCGGCTGATTCTTCAGCGTCGCAAGCAGAACACGCGGCGGATGCAACTGCGTCATTTCTGGCTGCTGCTGTTGCGGGTGCTGGTGATCGGGCTGATCGTGCTCGCGCTGACGCGGCCTTCGCTGCCGGCGGCGAATTACTCGCTGACATGGTTCGAGGCGGGCTCGCTCGCGGTCATCGTGGCCCTCGCCGTGGGGGCTTATTTCGGCGTGATGGCCTGGTGGCGACAGCAACGGTGGCCGCGCAATGTGCTGCTGACACGCCGGACGATGTTGCGCGGAGGAATCGGCGTGCTGGCCTTGTTGCTGACACTGGCGGGCGTGGCGTGGCCGTACTCGGCGCGAGTCTTTCGCGAACTGAAAGACCCCGCGCCGCGCGTCTCCGAGAACGTGCCGGTGGCGGCCGTCTTCCTGTTCGATACCAGTTCGAGCATGGCGTACAAGCAAAGCAGCCAGACCCGGTTGCAGGCGGCTCAGCAGTTTGCGAAAGACCAACTCGGCCGATTGCCCGGTGGGAGCAAGGTGGCGGTTGCGGCGAGCGGCGAATCGGCAACCGCCGCGTTCTCGGTCGATCTCAAGGCGGCGCAGACACGCATCGAGTCGCAGGAGATCAAGGCGACGGGCCTGCCGCTGAATGACCGGCTGCGCGCGGTGCTGCTCGGTCAGGAGGACGATCGGCGGCGCGTGACGGCCGAGCAGAGTTCGCTCCCCGAAGAGAAGCGGGCGGATCGCTTCGTCCGCGAAGTCTATCTGTTCACCGACCTCGCCAAGTCGGCTTGGCGCGAGGAATCGTCCAGCCTCCTCAAGGACGAACTCGAACGCCTGAAGTGGATCGGCGTCTACATCATCGACGTCGGCACGCTGGAGCCGATCAACGTGGCGCTGCACAGCCTCAAGCTGTCGCGCGAGGCGGTTCCGGCGGGTGGCTCGATCCGCATTGATGCCGTCGTCTCCTCGGTCGGCAAGATCAAACCCGACCAGACGGTGGAGTTGCACGTTCGCGACGATGACGGCCCGCTGACGAAGGCGGATCAGCAGTCGGTGCTGCTCGAAACGGGGACCGAGGCGCGCGTCACCTTCTTCCCCGTCGAGAGTGGCACCGGCCGCTTTCGCCAGGGGGAGTTGCGGCTGACCGGCTCGGACCCGTTGAGCGTGGACGACGTGGTCTCCTTCACCGTGCAAACGATTCCGCCGCTGAAGGTGCTGGTTGTCGCCGAGACGTCCGTCATCGCCCGGTATTGGTTGCTGGCCCTCAAGGATCTGGCTGACAGCAAGTTGACGGACTATCGGACGGAGTTCATCACGACGGATCGGCTCGGAGAGAAAGATCTGTCCGGGGGGAAGGGCCTCACCTCGTTCGATGTCGTCTGCCTCATCAACGCCAGCAGCCCGTCCGACGCGACGTGGACGAAGCTGCGCACGTTTGTTGAGGCCGGTGGCGGATTAGCCGTGTTTCTCGGTGCGAACTCGTCCGCGGCGGCCGCGACCCTGCGCCGAGATCTGATCGACCCGGTCGCCTACAACCGCGAAGCCGCGCTGGCCGTGCTCCCCGCGCGGCTGAAGGCATCGCTGCCCCATTCACCTCCGAAAACGCTGGACCTGCGGACCTCGCGGCACCTCCTGTTGCAACGGCTGGACGATCTGGGAGTCCTCGCCGACCTGGGGACGGCCGAAGTGCGGCGGTACTGGAAGGTCGAGCCGCTGGCCGACGCGGTGACGATCGCGAAATACGGCGACAGCTCGGGACCGCCCGCACTCGTCGAGCGGCGTCTGGGTCAGGGGCGAGTCGTGCTGCTGACGACCGGCGTCGATGGAATCGAATGGAGCGATCTGCCGGATCCGAACAGTTACCTCTACATCGTGCTGACCGATCAACTCGTGCAGTACCTGTCGCGGCAGGCGTCGGGGACGTTCAACCATCTCGTTGGTGACGAGGTCTCGCTCCCGCTGGACCGGGAACGAAAGCTCAAGAAAGTCGTGGTCCGCATGCCCGACTTCAAACAGCGCCCGCAGGACGTTCCCGCCGAGGCCAAGTTGCTGACACTGCGAGATCTCTCGGCGATCGGCTCGTATTCGGTCGATTCGCCTGAGAAGAACTTCGACTATCACGCTGGCTTCAGCTTGAATCTCCCCGCCGCCGAAAGTGACTTCACACGATTCGAACCCGCTGATCTGGACCAGGCCTTGGGCACAGGCCGCTACAGCGTGAGCCGCGATCCATCGAGCCTCGACAAAAACCAGGTGCGCACTCGGCTCGGGCAAGAGATGTACAGCCTGGTCGTCGCGTTCCTCGTCGCCATCTTCGCCCTGGAACAGTTCACCGCGACCTGGTTCTACCGGACCGATGAGGGCTGACTCTGCGAGAAATTCCAAATCTCAAATCCGAAAGGAATTCCAATGACAGAGATTCCAATGTTCCAAACGAGCTTCTGGAGATGGCCCGCCCCCTGTCAGTTTGTTTGGGATTTCTGACATTTGGATTTGGGATTCGTTTGGGGTTTCGGATTTGATTTTTGAGATTTCACGAAGCGGGGGTACGAATCAGTGCTGGACATCTACTTCGGCGACAACCTGGAAATCATCCGCGCGTTCCCCGACGCCTCGTTTGACCTGATCTACATCGACCCGCCGTTCAACACGGGCAAGAAGCAGGCCCGGACTCAGATTCAGACCGTCCGCGATGAGGAGGGCGACCGCGTCGGCTTTCAGGGGAAGCGGTACCGCACGATCGAAGTCGGCACCAAAACGTACTCGGATTCATTCGACGATTACCTCGGTTTTCTCGAACCGCGTTTGAAGGAGGCCCACCGGCTGCTCAAGCCGAACGGTTCGCTGTTCTTCCACATCGACTTTCGGGAGGTCCATTACTGCAAGGTGCTGCTCGATTCGATCTTCGGCCGTGACTCGTTCATCAACGAGATCATCTGGGCCTACGACTACGGCGCGCGGGCGACCAAACGCTGGTCTCCCAAACACGACAACATCCTGTGGTACGCCAAGGATCCCGGGAACTACACCTATCGCTACGACGACATCGACCGCATCCCCTATATGGCCCCGGGGCTGGTCGGACCCGAGAAGGCGGCGCGCGGCAAGACGCCGACCGACACGTGGTGGAACACGATCGTCAGCCCCAACGGGAAAGAGAAGACGGGCTACCCCACCCAGAAACCGCTGGCGATCATCAACCGGATCGTGCGCGTCCATTCCAATCCCGGCGACAGGCTGCTCGACTTCTTCGCCGGCAGCGGCACGCTGGGAGAGTCGGCTTCGGAACTGGGGCGGCAGGCGGTCCTCGTGGACCAGAACCCGGAAGCCATTGCGGTGATGAAACGCAGGTTCGCTCACATCGCTCGCGCCACGTTCCACGGTGGCAAGACTCGGCGATCGGGTTCATCGAGAACTGTGCGATCGTGAGTCGCCGTGATCAGAAACCGTGCGGACGGTCGATGAGGCGATCACCGGCCTCGGAGATTGGGGTCGCGTCCATTGGAACAGGCCCCGCAATCGACTTGCGCCGTTCCCTTGCAGACCGGACACGGGGAGTTCACCATCTGGTATTGGGTGAGTGTCTTCTTGTTGGTCGTTCCCACTTCTGACTGAACCGTCTGCTTCGTCGAGATTTGACCCTTCACGCAGCCCTTGTTGGTGCAGCGTCGCTTGCCTGCCCCGTTGCAGACGCTGCACGTGACGTCCTCGAGCGCGGTTCGTGGCCCGGCGGCGGCACCCGCATTGGCGGGCTTGCTGAGTCCGACCGCGACCGACCGGTAGTAGCACAGCAGCATGACCGTGGACGGGCCGACTTGAGCGTCGATGTCGGGCCAGCTCTTCTCGACGGCAGCGGCCGGCCGGCTGACAAAGTCGGGCAGCACCGTCTTGACGAATGGGATCGCCAGCGTACACGGAATGCCGGCGCTGTAGTTGCCCACGATGGCGACGTTGTATCGCGCGGTCGCCACGCCAATCGCGTCGCCCGTCTTGTCGAGGACTGGTCCGCCACTGTTTCCGCCGTTGATCTCGGCATCGAACATCAGCATGTTGCCGGTCGCGGCTTCGGGGAGCGAGGTGACGATGCCGCGCGTCGCCTTGAGGCCCCGGCCGATGAGATCCGACTTGGGATACCCGAGCGCCAGGATCTCCGTCCCGCGACGCGGCACCGAGGTGCTCAGTGAGACCGCCGGAGCCTTGATCGCGTCACACTTCACCAGGGCAATGTCGTGATCGGCGGAGATCGCCACGACCTTGGCGGAGAGTTCCCGTTCGTGCTTCTCGTCGGTTGGATCGACGATCCTCAACTCCTCGGCAACACCAAATTCGTCGTCGCGGACGACGTGCCGATTCGTGAGCACATAGCCGGGATGCACGACGAACCCCGAACCGCTGCCGCACAGCACCAGCGCACCGCCGCTCCCCCCCTCGGCGACTTTCCGGCCCTTGCGTTCGTTCTCCGACAGGTACATCGGCATGTACAACCAGCCCGTGCCCGGGTTCGACGGTTGCACCTTTCCAGAGACGGTCATTTCCGCGTACAGCTTGCTGAACCGAGTCTGCAGCGTGTCGGGGACCACGAGCCGTTTGGCGCTCGACTCCTTGATCAGACGCCCGATGTTTTGATTGACTTCGGGAGTTCGCGGAGCCAATTCCCGCGCCTGGTTGAAGTGATTCAACGCCTGCGAGAACTTGCCCTGCTTGATCTCGGACAGCGCCAGATTGTTCAACGCCGAGATGTGTCTGGGTGAACGAACGAGGACCCGTTTGAAGTGATCTTCCGCAGTCGGCGGATGATTCACACCGACACCGGAATTCAGCAGACCGAGAATGAAGTCGGCCTGGATGCCGTTCCCGTCCAGTCGGCTGGCCTTTTCGAGGACATCGCGAACCTCCTTGAAATTATTCAGCTTGATCAACGCGGCGGCCTGCTCGATCAGCGTGTTGGCCTGTTCCGCATTCTGTTTGGCGGCTTCGGGAGTGATCCACTGGGTTCCGTTCCGCACGAGTCCCTTGCCGGCATGTTCCTTCCACTTGTCCAGACGGGGAGTCCACTTCTTTTGTTGTTCCGGGGTCAGCGTGTGTCGCTCAATGAATCGTTCGTAAAGCTTCAGCGCGACGACCGCTTCGTACTCCGATCGGGCGGTTTCTTCGAGTTGGGTGATCACGGCATCCGTGGCGGCAACCTTTTCCACCGGTGCGTCCTGATGGGACTTGTCCTCGACGATGATGACGTTGGCCGGCTTTTCGTCCGCCCCGTTCGGCGTCGCGGCCGGAGCGGCTGGCGTGACTGCCGGTTGTTCCACCGGCGCGACGGGCTTGTCACCGGTGCCATCGTTGGCGGCGACCGATGTCTTGCCGGCCTCTGGCGGGACGGCGGCGGCGACAGGTTGCGTCACCGGAGATGCCGCTGGACTTTGAGGCGGTGCCGCCGCCGCAGCAGTTGTCGTTGAGGGAGTCTCGTTGGACTGCTTCTGAGACTTCACGAACTCAAGCAGCTTCAGGGCCTGCTCCGTGTCGGTCACTCCGGGCTCGGTCAGCGCCGATTGCAGCACCTTCTCGGCCTGCTCGTACTCTTTGAACTTCACGTGCAGCGTGGCCACCTTCACGGCCTTGTCGAGGTGCGCATTGGGCGTGGTCCCTTGGCCGGAATTCGCTCCTCCGGTGGCTGACGGATCTGTCTTGGTCCGACCGCAACCCGACACGACCATGACTGAAAGACACGCTGCGGCAACCAGCACTCGGCGGATGTGGCTCATGACAAATTGACCTCGCGATGGCCCGATCGTGCCGGAGCGGACGACATGGTCCGCCGGGCACCCGGCACGATCTCCTGATGCGACAATATCAATCTCCGGGCCAACCCTCAATACGATGTCTCCCTGTTGTCGGGAGGGCTGGTCTGCTCACAGGGGCTTCGATCCCCTCCACCAATCCGCAGACTGGTGGAGGCGACCGTTGTCGAAACGAAGCACGCTGTTTGCCGGACCCCGAACCTTGAGACTATTTCCATTCCACAGACACGGGGTCCGGTTCAACACACGGCGGCTACTTCTGTTCGAGGGCCAGCAGCCGTTGATTCAGGGCTTCGAGCAACTTTTGCTGCTGCGCGATCAGTTGCTGTTGTTTGTTCAACTCTTGACGTTGCTCGGCGTTCAGTTTGCGTTCCTCGTCCAGCAACTGCTCCTGGTCCTGAACGACCTTGGTCAGGACGGCAGCGATGTCCATTGAGGCCAGACCCTTGCGGTCCTTGGTGGCGACCAGGTCCGGGACGTCTTCGGCGATGAAACCGACGTACCGTTCGTCCAGCTCGCTCTTGTAGCGGTAGCCGACGGGTTGCAGCGCTCGCACGGTGTTGCGGGCCTGCTCGCTGGTGATCGGCTCGATGTCCTGCTTCAACGCGCGGCTGGAGGCGTTGGTCCAGGTTCCGCCAATCGTGAGGTGCGCACCGGATTCATGCACCAGGGCATGCGTGGTGATGGCGGAAGGGGTGTTTCCAAAGCTCAACTTGCCCGTCGTATCACACATGAACTTCGTTGCGCCGCCCGCGATCAGATTCAGGTTGTCATTTGCGTTAAAGCCACCGAACTGCGTGTCACCGTTCCCCTGCACGCCGCAGCGAAACACGCCATTGGCATTCTCCACTCGCACGAACAACGCGGCAGTACCGGGGTCGGCCCCTTTCACCAGCAGACCATTGGACAGGGCCGTCAGGATGTGCATTTGAGAATTCGCGTCGGTGCTGGCCGTTCCGATCCCGATGGTTCCGTCGGAGGTGATGTCCAAGCTGCTGGTGGGGGCACCGGGCCGGATCCGGAACGGCAGCCGGCTGCCACCTGTCACGTCGCGGACGAAGAAATTGGCTTCGTTGCCCGCGACGTCCCAGGTTTGTGCGGTGAACCCGCCGCTGTTGTTCTGTTCGAGTCGCATGGCGGGTGTGTTGCTGGTGTTGACGTGCAGGTCCAGGACCGGCGTGCTTGTGCGGAGCCCGACGCGACCCGTGCTGTCGACGAAGATCGAATTCGTGGCAGCCCCGGCCGTGATGGTAAACGGAGTCTTGGCGCCCGTGCTGTCTTCGATCGAGAACTTGCTCGATCCGCCGCTGGCCGAATCATTGGCGATCAGCCGCCAATCGTTGGCCGGAAATCCGGCGGACGTGCTCGTGTCATCGAAATGGATCCGCGTGTTGTTTTCCTTCAGCCGGATCGTGTCAAAACCGAAGTTCTCATTGTTCACACAGTCCAAGCCGACGCACAGACTCCCTTGCACGATCAAGTCGTCCGGGATGACTTGGTCCGCAGCGACCGGTCCGGGCAAGGCCAGCAGCCCCAGCCCCACCAAGGGAGCCAACCATCGCAAAGCGGAATTTCGGAAACGGATTGTGAGCGTCATGATGCAGTACCTCCTTAGAAATGAGTGATGCGTCGGATACACGCTCCTGCCAAGGAGCGACAATTTGAAGTGAACAATGATCTCGATCGTGACATGACAGGCGGCGATTCGTGCCGTGTGGGGTGATAGTCTACCGACCGCCGATTAATCCCCAAGCAAAAAACTCCAGTGCCGCTCCTGAATTCGGAAAATCCTCCAGGCTGCATTCTTCTGACCGGTCTGGATCAAAACTTGGATCGTGCTCGTTCGAGAATTGTCGATGGCCGTCCGGGATGAGTAAACTTGGAAGCCGAGTGCGTGATTCCACCGGATTACTTGCCGAAGGAAATGCGATGACAATGGTCCCTCCCAAACGGTGGTCTCGGTTCGGAGCAATCGTCGCGATCGCGGGGACGTTGATCTGTTCGTCCTGTTATGACCGCACGAAGGACGGCACTCCGGCCGCCTCCCAGACACCGTCGGCGGACACCACGGCCTCGGCCGGGACCAGTGCTGTCGATACGGGCGCAGCCGTCCGCGAACAGATTATGACCCTGACTGCGAAGGCTGCGGAACGGCTGCGGATGCTGCGCGACAACGGCAAATTGAAGAAGAATGCCGTCGCTCGATTCCGGGTCGTCGAGGGGAATTTCTTCCGCTTCAAAGGGGGCGGCGACAAGCGGTATCGTTATTCGATGCTGCTCGATGACGATGTCAAAGACTGGGAAAACTTCTACGTGATGGAGAGCGAGGGATTCACCGTCATCGTTGACAAGGACAGCGCCGAATTCTTGCGCGGGACCGAGTTGTGGTGGATTGAGGCGGGCGGCAAGGGCGGGTTCAAATTCCAGAACCCCAACGAACTCGGCGATGACGCGGCCGCGCCGAAGGGAGAATTGACTCCCGAACCGATCACGCCGACGCCCATTGGTCCGACGCCGACGCTGATCGAGAAGTGATGCTGGAGCGGTGGGGGGGG
>JANODP010000096.1:0-13544 GCA_031412755.1 Schlesneria sp.
AGACTCCAAATTCAGTCTTACCCTCAACCCTCAACCCTCAACCCTCAACCCCTCCCCTTCCCGTCATCATCGACGTCGGTTTCCAGCGGCAGCTTGATCTGGGGATCGAGGTGCCGCCGAGCGAACTCGGGGCGGTCTGCATGCATGAACAGTGGGCCGAGATTAACGAACGGATCGTCGAGTTGGTGAACGGGCACCGGGCGACGCTGATTTTTGTCAACACGCGGCGGTTGGCGGAGCGGTTGACTCATCAGTTGAGCGAGTTGCTGGGTGAGGAGGCGATCACCAGCCATCACGGTTCGCTGGCGGCCGATCTGCGGCACGACACCGAGCAGCGGTTGAAGTCCGGGCAATTGAAGGCGGTCGTGGCGACGGCGTCGCTCGAAATGGGGCTGGACATCGGCTACATCGACCTCGTGATTCAGATCGGCTCGTCGCGGAACATCGCCACGTTTTTGCAGCGCGTCGGCCGGTCGGGCCACGCGCTGGGGCTGGTGCCGAAGGGACGGATGTTCGCTCTGACTCGCGATGAATTGATCGAGTGCATGGCCATCACGCGCGCGATCCGTCACGGGCGGCTCGACATTGTGCCGATCCCCGTCGCGCCGCTCGATGTCCTCGCTCAGCAGATCGTTGCCGCGGTCGCGTGCGAAGACTGGAGCAGCGATGAACTGTTCGCCGTCTGTCGTCGAGCGGCTCCGTATCGCGATCTGCCTCGCGCGGACTTCGATCGCATCGTGCAGATGCTCAGCGAGGGGATCACGAACTCGGCCGGTCGCAGTCGCGTCTATCTGCATCACGATCAGGTCGGCCGCCGGTTGCGAGCCCGTACCGGCGCGAGGATCGCCGCGATCAGTAATGCGGGAGCGATCCCCGAAGTCTTCGCGATCCGCGTCGTGACGGAAGAGGATCACACGGTCGTCGGTTCGGTCGATGAGGACTTCGGCACCGAGAGCCAGTCGGGCGACATTTTCCTGTTGGGCAACACATCGTGGCGCATCCGGTATCTGCGCGGCGGCG
Source organism: Schlesneria sp. (assembly GCA_031412755.1). Lineage (GTDB taxonomy): Bacteria > Planctomycetota > Planctomycetia > Planctomycetales > Planctomycetaceae > Schlesneria. The sequence goes on from JANODP010000096.1 coordinate 1,021, forward strand.
ATCTGTTCGTGACGGACGCTCACGGTGCTCCGCCGACGATCCCCTTCTGGCGCGGTGAGGCTCCCGGCCGGACGTTCGAGTTGTCCGAAGAGGTTTCGTTGTTGAGGGAGGAGTTGGAACGGCGACTGGCCTACGAAAGTGAGCCGTCTGACAATCGGTGTGCCACGGTTTCAGCGTCGTCAACAGAAGTAGGGTGGGACCAGCGGCGCTTCGCCGCGCCGGCCCACCACGAAGGCGCAACGCCGTTGGATGGTGGGCCGGCGCTCGAAGCGAGCTTTACCCACCCTACGTCCCAAGCCGTCGTGTCGGCGGAGCGACACGACGACAGTAGTCCCGTCGCTCCGCCGACGGGACCGGCCGAACGAAACGAGCCACAATCTCACGAGACGCACTCCGTCGAAGATTGGTTGGCCGTCGAAACGCACGTCAGCACCGACGCGGCGAGGCAGACGGTCGAGTACGCCCGCGCGCAGAAGGCGGCCATCGGGCTGCTGCCAACGGTGCGGCGAGTCGTCTTCGAACGCTTCTTCGATGAGAGCGGCGGGATGCAGTTGGTGATTCACGCTCCGTTCGGGATGCGGATCACGCGCGCGTGGGGTCTCGCCATGCGGAAGCGGTTCTGCCGGTCGTTCGACTTTGAATTGCAGGCGAGTGCCGACGACGATGGCATCGTGCTGTCGCTCGGCCCGCAGCACAGTTTCCCGCTCGAAAGCATGTTCGGGATGCTGACGCCGCGCAATGTGCAGGAGATGTTCGAGCAGGCGGTCCTGGCCGTGCCGATCTTTCAGAACCGCTGGCGCTGGAACGCGACGCGAGCCTTGCAGGTCATTCGAACCAAGCACGGCCAACGAGTCCCCCCTGCCCTGCAGCGCTTCCGCAGCGAGGACTTGTTGACGGCGGTCTTTCCGAAACTGACCGGCTGCCAGGAGAACGTGGTCGGCGACATCGAACTGCCCGATCATCCGCTCGTCCGCCAGACGATGGACGATTGCCTGCACGAGGCTCACGACATCGAAGCTCTGAAGGAAGTGCTGGGTCGAGTCGAACGGGGTGAGATCGAGTTCCTCGCCCGCGACACGCGCGAACCGTCGCCGTTCAGCTACGAACTTCTGAACGCGAACCCCTACGCATTTCTGGACGGAGGCGAAGTGGCCGAGCGCCGCGCGCGAGCCGTCGCCACGCGCCGGTCCCTCTCGGTCGAAAGCCTTCAGGATCTGGGCCGCCTCGACCCCGAAGCGATCCGCCAGGTCGTGGCCGAAGCCCAGCCGCTGGTCCGCAACGCCGACGAACTGCACGACGCCCTGCTCAGCCGCGTGCTGCTGCCCGTGGCGGAAGGACTCGATTGGCGAGGGTTCTTCGATGAGTTAGTGGCCGCCGGACGTGCGACGGTGATGGAAGTGCGGAACGCGGAGCGCGGAACGCGGAGCGAAGATGACGACAACCAAGGCTCGTCTTTCAGTTCCGCACTCCGCGCTCCGAGTTCCGCGCTCTCTGCCTGGGCCGCCACCGAACGAGTTCCCGTCGCGCTGGCGGCCTTTCCCGACGCGACGCTCACGCCGCCCGTCACCGTGCCGTGCGAGGTTCGTCACGATTGGGATTCGATCGAAGCGCGAGTCACGATGGTGCGCGGGCTGCTCGAAATCTGCGGGCCGATCACGGCGGAGACTGCTGCCGAGCGGCTCGGATTCACCGTGAGTCAGACCGACGCCGCGCTGGAAGCTCTCGAAGGCGAAGGAGTGGTATTGCGAGGTCGTTTTACCGAAGAGTCGAGAGACGAGAGTCGAGAGACGAGTGCCAATCCAGAGCACGCAGTGAATCGCGATTCGCGTGCTGATGAATCTTCTGGCTCTCGACCCTCGACTCTCGACTCTCGACTTCCCGAATGGTGCCACCGCCGGCTGCTCGCGCGCATCCACCGCCTGACGCTGGATGGCCTTCGCAAGCAGATCGAGCCGGTGACGGTCGATGTCTTCATGCGGTTCCTCGCTCGGCATCACGGGTTGATGCCGGGGACGCAGCGCGGTGGGACGAACGGGTTGTTCGAGGTGATTGCGCAATTGCAGGGGCTCGACATTCCGGCGGTGGCCTGGGAGCGCGATCTCCTTCCCGCTCGGCTCGACGGTTACGAGCCGGCGTGGCTGGATGAGTTGTGCCTGACGGGCGAAGTCGGTTGGGGACGGATGTTTCCTCCCGTGCGCAACCCCGACCGTGCGAAGCCGATGGCCAGCCTGACCCGCGTCGCGCCCGTATCGATCTTCCTGCGACAGGACGTTGAGTGGTTGACGGACCGCGCCCCGCAGCCCGATGCCGAGGGGTTGAGCAGTCCCGCCGTTGAGGTCTGCGAACTGTTGCAGGCTCGTGGGGCGGTGTTCGCGTCAGACATCCTCGCCGCGACGCGCATGCTGCCGTCTCACCTGGACGATGTGCTGGGGGAGCTGGTCACGCGCGGCTGGCTCACGGCCGACGGCTTCGCCGGACTGCGGACGTTGATCGCGGAGAAGAAGCCTCACGGCCGAGCGGCTGCGCGACACCGCGCCGAACGAACCCGGATGTCTCGGATGGCGCTGGGGCGATGGGCGCTGTGGGTGGAAGCGGCGGCGAAGGGACGGCAGGGACACAAGGGACCAAAGCTGGAAGAGGCGGCGATCGCCCGTCAGGGTCTGGATGGCAACGGCATCCGTATCGATGGCACCCACACCTTCAGTCCTTTAAGTCCCTTTTGTCCCTCCACTTCGACGACACCCGCAGTGTTACAGACGACACCCGACGCCCGCGATCATGCCAAGCGCGTCGCCGAAGACTGGGCGTGGCAGCTTCTTCGCCGCTGGGGCGTGGTCTTTCGCGATCTGCTGACGCGGGAATTTGGAACGCCCTCGTGGTTCGAGTTGCTTCAGGTTTTGCGACGCCTCGAAGCGCGGGGCGAGATTCGCGGAGGCCGCTTCATCACCGGAGTCGCCGGCGAACAGTTCGCCCTGCCCGACACGATCAGGCAGCTCCGTCAATTTCGCGACGAAGTCCCGCCTCAGGAAGTGCTCGTGATCTCTGCCGCCGACCCGCTCAACCTGATCGGCATCCTGACGAAGCACGATCGCATCCCGAGCACGGCGTCGAACCGAGTCGCCTACCTCGACGGCCATCCCGTGGCCAGTCTGCAGGCGGAAGAAGTTCGCTGGCTCGCCGCGCCGCCCGGCCATTTGAAGGCGACCATCGAGCAATCATTACTCGGACGTGCCAGCCGCGCCGAACACTTCGAACCCGTTGCGAGCGGATGAATGCGTTGAAGAAGTGGAACCACGAATAACACGAATCAGAATGAGGATCAGAACAGTCACTGGTGAGCCGAGGGTCGACGCCGCCCGGCTCACCTCAACTCAGATGCTCCCCTGCCCTGCCTCTTCATGCGTGTTATTCGTGAGATTCGTGGTTGTCACTCTTCCTGCTTCCGCTCCGCCTTCTTTGGAGAGGCCGTTCGTACCCGGCCGGTTTTGGGGTTGATGGCCAGGTTGAGGTCTTCGTCGTCGGCGACGAAGAACACGAAGCCGTTGAACATCTCGTCGTAGGTTTGTCGGCCCCACGGGACGGTTCGTTTGGGATCGGGGTTGTACGGATTGAAGGTTGAGTTGTCGTAATGGGCCAGCGCTTCGAGGCGCGTTCCCTTGGGGAGGCGCTTCTGGCCCGGTGCGAGTTCGTAGGCCAGTTGCCATTCGAAGTTGTAGTTCGGGATCTGCAGCAGGGTCTCGCGCGGCTGGCCTGGCGGTTCGGCGAAGAAGGTCATGTCCTTGCCGCGCACGTGCATGTGCGTGAACATTCCGAGCAGCGTCACGTCGTGGTCGAGTTGCCGGGCGGCGCGGATCGGGAACGCACCGTGTCCCGGCGTGATGTGGATGCCGTGCGGGTCGAGCAGCAGATGCTCCAGCCGTTTCCTGACCGGTCCGCGCGGGAAGCGGAGCCCGACCGAGATCCGGCAGCGTTCCTCTTTGCCGGTCGTCGTGTAGTGGATCTGCAAGCCGAGCGAGGCGAACTTCGGGATCAGGAACGCGACCCCGTTGTTGAACCGCGCGAGTTCCATCGGCTGACCGCCGGGGACGTAGCCCGTGACGAAGGTCTCCTCGCCGACACCCTTCGCGGTGGCGTAGGCCATGTTGCAGTGATGGACCACCGCCGGGTTGTCGGGTCGAATCTCGGCCGCCTCAATCCAGGTGTCGCCGAGGAAGACGTGAGGCAACAGCACATTGCGGTACTCGACGAAGCCGGTTGCGGGGACCGTCTGTTCCTCCAGCATCGTGATGACGAGGTCCGGTTCCCCGATGCGCCATTTGGATGTTGGCAACTCGGGCGGCGCGGGGGCGTCCTTCGGGTCGCCCTCCCCTCGCCCGGACCGGACCCAGCGCACGAGCGTTTCCCGTTCGGCGCGAGTCAGCGACGGATCGTTCTGGAACGTGCCGGGCTTGGCGTGCGCGTACCACGGCGGCATCCGCTGATCGACGACGACTTCGGCCAGCATCTCTGCATGAGCGGCGGCATCGGCAAACGACAGCAGCGCAAACGGCGCGGCCGCGTCGGCGCGATGGCAGACGACGCAGCGCTTGTTCAGGATCGGAGCCACATCCTTGTGAAATGTTGGCGCCGGCCGATCGGCAGCAAAAGGCTCGGGCGCCGTGATCAGGCAGCCATCGACGGGCGTCTGGGCGACCGAGACCTCGCGGCCGGCCAACACGTCGTTCAACGCCTCTTCGAGATCGCGTCGAGTCGGCTCGGGGCGCGACCCGCCGAGCCGCAGTTGGTCATCGATGCGGCCTCGATAGACGAGCTTCTTCTCCGCGTTCAGCACGACCACTTCCGGTGTCCGTTCGACGCCGAGCGCCTTCACGCACGACAGGTCCGTATCTTTGACGAAGGGGAATGCCGCTTCAAACTCGAGGGCCTGCGCCGCCATGTCGCGGATCGTCTCTTCGGGACCGACGTTGACCGCCACGATCTGTACGTCTCGCGGACCGAAGCGGGCGTCGAGTTCAATCAACTTCGGCATCGACCTCCGCACGAGCGGACACTGCGTCGTGGCAAACACAAACACGAACGCCCGTTTCTTCCCCAGATCGGCCAGCGATCGCGACAAGCCTCGAATGTCCTTGAACCGCAGGTCGGCAATCGTGTCGCCAACGACCGGCTTGCGATCGGCACCCCGTGCCGAGGTGAATGTCAGACAGACGACGAGCAGACAGATCATCCCAATTCGCATGGCGGCCTCCGAAAGGCGTCGTAGGGAGTAGGAAGTAGGCAGTGGGTAGTAGGTAGTGGGTAGTGGGTAGTGGGTAGTGGGAAAGAGTTTCATGTTGGTTGTGTGCTGCCAAGGATCGCGTTTGACACTTCCGGCGTGCAGATCCTGATTGAACAACGGATTTCCATTGACGTGCGATTCGCTATCCACCACCCACTACCTACTGCCCACTGCCCTTTACTCCCCACTCCTTCAACTGCAAAAGGCTTCCGGTGGGATGCCGGCCGTAACGCAGCGGCTGGCCGACAGCATGCCTCTCGACCAGAGCGTTCGCTCGACGAGCACCCGCAACAGTGTTTCGAGGCTCGCCTGTGCCTCGCGACTCTCCAGGATGCCGATCGCGCGGGCGATGGCTTCCAGCGTGCACAGGTTCCGGTCGTTGCGTTGAGTCCGCAGCCGGTACTCGGACGGCGGCCCCGGCGGCAGCCGAACGTGCGGGATGCCGACGAGGCACGGCTCGCGACGCACGAACTTGGTGGTTTGCCGCCAGTTCGCATCCGGCACGATCAGGTTCACCGGCCCTTCCAGACGAGAGGCATACTCGGGCGTCAGTTCGACGGAGAGCGGACTGGGATAAAGCAGCAGCGAGGCCCGTCCCGGCTCCACCAACCCGTCGAACGACATCCGTTCGTCCTTTCGGCTGTGAATGCGGACCTCGCTGTTCGTCAGGGCCTTGGCCGCCAGCCGCGCCGTGTTGGTCGTCAGCACCTCCTCACAGGTGTGCATGAGAATGATCACGCGCGTCTGCAGGTCCAGTTTGGGAATCATCGCGCAAAAGCAAAGCGGCTTACGGATCTCGCAACCCGGACAGCGATGAGAGGACAAATACAGTCGCATGGTTGGCCTTCGAGGAACGGCCCGGCCCTGTGGCCGGAGATCAATTTGGCGGGTGAGTTTACCAGATGCCGCGAGCTCGACGAACAAACCGTGCGAGGGTAGATATTCGGTCGGCCGGCACCGTCCCACCAACCCGCCCGCATCGCACAGAAGTGTTCCTGTGATCGAAGGTGCATTCGACTTCCGCCCCGAAGGGGCAGCCATAAGCCAGCCCAGGGCAAGCGACCAACGGGAGCGCCGCCCTGGGTTGCGAAAGCCACAGATTCGGAAGCCCTGAAGGGGCGATCCTATGTTGTTCCGTTGAATAATGTCTCCCTTTCACGGCTTCGCGTTTACCGATGAATTGCCAACCCAGGGCGTTGCCCTGGGCTGGCATAACATCGCCCCTTTGGGGCTGAAATCTCTGAGATTGAAGAGCCGCACAATGACCATCTTGCCCCGCGACTTCTACGACCGAGACCCGGTGGAGGTGGCGTGCGAGTTGATCGGGAAGCATCTCATCAGGCGAACGCCGCGCGGTCTGTGCGGCGGAGTCATCGTGGAAACGGAAGCCTATCTCGCGACGGACGACCCGGCGTCGCATTCGTTTCGTGGATTGACGCGCAAGAACGCAACGATGTTCGGCCGCGCGGGGTTGCTCTACGTCTACCCGATCCACGCCCGACATTGCCTGAACGCCGTGACCCAGTCGCGAGGCATCGCCAGCGCCGTCCTCATTCGAGCGGTGCAGCCGCTGCAAGGAATCGAACTCATGCAGCAACGCCGCCCGTGCCCACCACTCGACCTGGCCCGAGGCCCGGCCAGACTCTGCGAAGCCTTCGCCGTCGACCGACGCCTCGACGGCTGGGACCTGACCCGCGGAACACGCCTCTGGATCGAACAACCCGACGACACCGTGGTGAGCGATCACGAAATTGTCACCTCGCCGCGCATCGGAGTGACCTCCGCCCACGGTTTGGAACTCCGTTTCTTCCTGCAAGACAGCCCCTACGTGAGCGGCCCTCGAACGCGGCGGGCCGCCCCACTGTGAACAGCCAGATTGGAAGCGTGATCAGATCGGTCGCACGAGTGGCCTCTTTCAGCCCAAGCAGCCAATTAGCGGCACGGCCACCATTCGGGTACCGCTCAGCATTGACACCCCGCCCTATTCGTCAGAACGAGGTCGCAACTTAGACGGCCAACACGAGCGAATGGGCCATCGAACGCAGATCGGGTTCGCAGAGGCGAAGTGCATTCTTGATGCCCTGAAGTTTGCCGGGATCTCGCAGGTCGTCTTCAGTTTCAATGCCGGCAAGTTGAAAGACTCTCGACTGCAAGAACCCGGCCAGCATCGTGTCGGGGGATTCTTCGCGAGGCGTTTCGTCGTCCTCGTCGAGTGGCTGCGACTTCGCGAGTTTCTCTTTCACGCTCGGGAACATCGCGAGCAAGGTCTCGCGAAGCAGGTCGTCCTGATCGTGGGTCTGAGACCATTCCACGACCTGCAGCACGAGCGGGAGCAGCAGCGATTTCAGGCGGCCGGCGGGCAATTGTGGAACTGATTCTGGCTCGGACGATTCGTGAAGGGCATGACGAGCCTCAGACAGTCCGAGTTCGAGTCCCGCCGGTCGGTGCGGTTCCGCGAGTTCCAATTGTCGCAGGAAGTAATCACGCGCCTCCGCGTTCTGGCCGCGTGCGAGCAACAGAAAACCGCGCGATTCCAGGAAGGCGCGGTAAAACTCCCCCGTCAGCGCGTCGGGCAGACTCAAGAGGGAAGCGGCTCGGTCCAGGTAGGGCTGCCGATCCTCGTCGCGCGTGCAATGTGCGGCCTGCGACATCGCGAGCAACGCCCGCCCCAAGCGTTGGGCCGGTCCCATGTCCGCTTCGTTCTGGCTCAGGAGTTGATCGACGGTGGAAGCGGCCTCAGATTCCTGCCGCGACTTCGACTTGCGCGGGCCGGTCTTCTGCCACTCTTTGTCGAAACGATTGTTGAGGAAGTCGATGGCCCACGTGTTGCCGAGTCGCGTAGCGGTTTGAAAGTGCGAACGTGCCTCGTCTCGTTCCGCTTCATCGCGCGAGATTCGACTGCGTTGAAACAAAATCTTCGCAAGACAAGTGTGCGCGTAAGCGTCGTCAGGAAATTTGGTGATCGTCTCCCGATACAATCTCTCGGCTTCGACGACGTCACCTTTGAGATGCTTTACATCGGCGAGGCCGCAACGAGGAACGGGACTTCTGGGGAACGCGGCGAAGGCTTCGCGATACAGATCCTCGGCGGTTTGCAGCTCTCCGACGTTCTTGTAGAAGTCGGCCAGTGAGTTGCGAAAGTACGGGTCATAGGGAAATCGGCAACGTCCTTCCCACAGCACCTCGCAGGCTTGGCTTTCGGCGATTCGCGCGTGTTCCATTCGCTGCTGCTGGAGAGCGGCGTGCCGACGAGCCCAGTGACAGCCGGCGAGCACGGTCCAGTTCTTGGCGTTCCCAGGTTCCCAGGCCAAGGCTTCTTCAATCCGAGCGACCGCCCAATCGGGATCGTGTTCCTTGGCCGCCACCGCCAACCGATTGTAGGTGCGGACAAGGTAATGGGGATTGTTCGTCCGGGCCGCGAAGTCGCGATGACGTTTCAAGAAATCTTCCAACTTGGCGGCTTCAAAACTCGGGCCATATCGCCCGACGGTATCTACGAAGCGACCGCATTCATCGAGAGTTGGCGCCTTCGTCGAACCTTGGTGACGTGGTGGCGTTTCGACCTTAGCAGCGGGAATCGCAAGCAGGTGTTGCAACCAACTCATTCCACAATCCGCTGCCGGACGTTCGGTCAAGACGGCATTGAACTCGCGAATCCAGACCTCGCGCGTGACTGGGCGATAGCCCGCCATGACGGTGCGTGTCTTTCGCTCCCAAACGGGCTGTGTCATTTTCTCCGAATCGGCCATGTCGAGCAGAGTCGCGAGCAGCAGGAGCGGGGCTTTCGGAGGCAATTGCCCGGCGTCATCGCGCGGCTTGCGGAGTCCCAGCAGGCCGATGTCGGTGTAGTACTCCGGCTCGTTCCGATCGCGCAGCGCGAGGTTTCGCCAGAAGCCTTCCAAATGCCGATTGTGCTCGCACCACGCCAGCGCGGTCAGATAGGCGGCTTCCGGGTCGAGACTCGCTTCACGAACCAGCGGTCGCAACCACGCTTGAAACTCGCGCCGGCGAGTCCCCATCAACCGAGCGACACGCGGCAAACTCAGACTGGTCATGGCTCGAAACAGGTCTTGCAGGTACGCACCCCAGACCTCGTTGGAAAAACCGTCTGGCGGCAGCTTTCCCAGATGGTTCTCCAACCACTCGGCCACGCCGACGTCCAACGCTTCGGCTTGAACTTCCACGATGTCGAGAAAAACCTCGCCCAACGACGCGCGCGACCAGACCGGGATCGCGACCCGTCCCATCACGAGATCATCTACGGCTCGCACGGGTTCGGCGACGAGTCGTTCCAGCCATTTGGCGACAGAAGCATTCATGGTCGGGGCGATAAGTCCTTCAAATGGATCAAGTCATCCGCGAGCAGGTCTCGGTGCCTCGCTCGCGTGGCGGCGATGTGAGCGTCGGTCACTTCAGTCGTCACCTCACCGATCCTCTGGAAATCTTCCAGCCGATAGGCGAGATGGGCATGCAAGAATTCGCTCCCAAAGCCCCCTTCCGGGGCGAGGTCTATCGTAAATCCGAATCCATCGGGAGACGACTTTCGCGGTGCTGGAAAGAAGCAAATATTCGGCCCCGTTGTGGGAACATCATCCAAGACGGTGGGACTCGCCGTCCAGGCGGGACTGCGGCGATGAGCCTGAAAGACCCGTTCCAAGTTGTATTGCATCAGCACGATTGTCCGCGGACGCCCTGATCGAGGCTGGACGTGTCCCAACCCAAACGCATCGCGCAGCCGATTGGCCCAGTCAGGGCGATCCAGGAACTTTTCAACTTCGACAAACGGAGCAACAAACGCAGGCCGCCGGTCGCTGGAGAGATTTACCTTGTCGAGCCAATCACTGAGGACAACTTCGTCGTCTGGATCGAAGGTGGTTTTGGAATTTTTCGCATTGATCAGGGCCGTGACGAGACGCTGAACCTCGGCGTCGCTGGTGCTAGAAGCGCGGCCTCGATCGCAGAGTCCGTCCAAAGTCTCGATGCGAACGACGGCCCAATCTGGTTTCAGTTCTGGCAACCAACTTGTGGAATTGATGGGCTGAAATGTCTGGCTGACCCGAGGAATGCAGACATGTTCTTTGGCGTGGTTCTTCTGGTGTGCGAACCAATCGGTCACCGGCATGTCGGGACGCGGTACAAACCCTCCAAAGTCGAGAAAGTCCTGTTCCCGGTCTGACGGCACGCGCTCATCGAGAATGAAGTTCTCCGCAGGCGCAGACTCACCCAGCGTCGGCGAATCAGCCGTCCGCTGAAGGAATTGCAGAAATGGTGGCGAATTCTGAAATGCCATCTTTAGTTAGCAACCTTTGCTGAACTTGGGGCAAGCCACTGTAAGTCGTGCCGTGAGCGACTTCCACTCGGTGGAGTACTTTTTGAGAAGTCTGCTCACCTCACGGAGCGAGCTTGGTGCCTACCCTGACTTTGTGAAAGTACGCCAGTCAACTCGGATGGCCACTCACTTCTTCGCGGCGGGTTCGATGACGAACCGATACGGGCGCGGCTGGGCGACCGAGCGTTGCAGGGATTCGAGTTGCTCGTTGGCGGAGACTGATTGCCGGGCGAGGTGGTCCGCGAGGTCGCCCTGCTTGGTGTGCAGATTCGCGAGCAGTCCCGCGGTGGCGAGTTCGTGGCGGGCGTTTGTGAGTTGGAGTAGGACGTTGGCTTGTGTGTTCCACGGGCCGCCCGGTTCCCAGCCGTTGGCGGTGTGCGATGCGATGTTCAGGCCGTCGGCGAAGTGCTTGGCGGTGAAGGTGCCCACGGTGCGGCCGTCGACGGTCAGGTCGTAACGGCCCTCGGGTAGGTGTTTTACCGTCAGCAGGTACTGGTTCAGCTCGGTCAGGGCCGGGACGAATCGGAAGTGGAACGCGAAGAAGATGCCGTAGTTGAACGGCAAGCCCTCGTCGAGCCGTGTGAACTCGAAGCGGTTGTCCTTGCGAGTGACATCGGTCACCGAGCAACCTTTTGCGTCGATCACTTTTCCATCGGCAGCGTCGAGCGTTGCTGAGGAGACATCGGCCGGAGCGTTCAGGCCCTTCAGAATCGCGTAGGCCATCGCGAACTGGCCCAACTCGTTGAGATGGACTCCATCGGCCACGTGCAGGCTGTTGTGTTTGGTTGAGTCCTTGATGCCGGTGTTGGACTGGACGACTCGCTTCTGGATCTCACGCATTGTTCGCTGCACGTCGATGGCCTCGCCGCCGACCGACTTCGACAACGCCATCCCCTCGTCGCACATCTTTTGAAGGAAACTCTCCTCGCTCTTCTCGGGATCGGCACCGGTGACGGCGGCCGAGCAGATGTAGACCCGCACATCGCGTTGACGGCAGGCGGTGACGATCCCCTTCACCGCGTTGAGGTAGGTTTGTTTGTGCTCGTCGTCGGCGTAGACGCCCCAGCCGATATCGTTGGTGCCGAAGGCGACGACCAGGACCGTCGCCCGGTGAGCGAAGACGTCTCGCTCGATCCGCTTCAACCCGCCGGCCGCCGTATCGCCGCCGATCCCCGCATTGATGAACCGCACCTTCCGCTGGGGGAACCGCAGCAGCGTGTAGTTCTCGATCATCTTTCCGTAGCTGCGCGCGGCGGTGATGCTGTCGCCGAGAAAGACCACCGTGTCGCCATCGCGCAGCGCGAAGTCTGCGGCCGAAGCTCGGGACACGGGCACCAGAACCAGCAGAGCGAAGAGGCAGGCACGAAGCATCGCATTCATGATGGACATTCCCAGAAGGAGTCGACTCGTCCGCGCGACGTCACCGGAACTCGGGGCTGCATCGTGACGAGGTCGCCAACAATCGTGAAGTCTGCGGCTCACCATCAGGGTTTGGAACGACCGTTTGTATGAGGTGACACGATGCCGCCTTTCGTCCGCAACCAATGTAGCCTTCATCGCTCCGCGTGAAGAAAGCCGTGCGCGAGTTCGGCGCTGATTGCTCAAACCATGTCCAACCGCACTCGGCTCACTTCACGCGGAGCGACGAAGGCTACTTTGAAGCGACGGAAAATGCGCGCGGGCCGAATAGGAGCGAATCCCCCGCCAGTCGATCAAGTCCGGCTCAGCGAGTAGGGTGCGTGGAGTCTTCGGAACGCACAGTCATCGAAGTCGTGATCTGCATCCGGTGCGTTCCGAAGACTCCAGCGAGGGCTTCGCCTCAGACCATTCGCTGCGCGAGTTTGGGATGGAAAGCGCAGGCTCTGCGGGGCGTAATGGCGTGCGAGACGCCTTGGAGCCGACAAGCGGCGGGGGTCG
>JANODP010000097.1:0-3248 GCA_031412755.1 Schlesneria sp.
TGTGGCACGCCGTGAGTCCCCGATGGGCGTGTAACCAAGCCCCAAAAATACCACCCCCTGCTAGGACTCTGGGCGTGCCACACTTCGACCACGCCCTTTGAGGACTCAGGGCGTGCCACACTTCGGAGTCGGAGACTATGGCTGCGGCTGGTCGCCACCCCCGCCCTGGGCGGCTTGCTCCTGTTCGATGAGCAGCGCCTTGCGGGACAGCTTCACGCGGTTCTGGTCGTCGATTGCGATGACCTTCACCTGCAGCTTGTCGCCCACGCGGCAGACCTCATCGACCGACTTCACGAAACCGATCGCGAGCTCGCTGACGTGGCACAGGCCGTCCTTGCCGGGGGCGATCTCGATGAAGGCTCCGAAGTCCTTGACCGAACTGACCGTGCCGTTGTAGACGCGGCCGACCTTGATCTCTTCGGTCATCGCTTCGATCCGGGCGAGTGCGTCTTCAGCCCCTTCGGCCTTCTCGCAGGCGATGATCACCGTACCGTCGTCGTTGATGTCGATCGTAGCGCCGGTCTCTTCCTGAATCGCGCGGATCGTCTTGCCGCCGGGTCCGATCAACAGGCCGATCTTGGAGGGTTCGATCTTCGTCCGCAGCAGCCGCGGGGCGTTAGGCGAGATTTCAGCGCGCGGGCGGCGAATGGCGGTGAGCATCGTCTTGAGCAACTCGATCCGCGCCTTGCGGGCCTCTTCCAGCGTCTTGCGAATGATCTCTTCGTTGATCCCGGCGATCTTCAGATCGAGCTGAATGCCGGTGACACCCTTCTGCGTCCCCGCGACCTTGAAGTCCATGTCGCCGAAATGGTCTTCGTCGCCCATGATGTCGGTCAGCAGTTCAAACCGGTCGCCTTCTTTGACGAGGCCGATCGAGATGCCGGCGACGGGCTGCGTGATCGGCACACCGGCGTCCATCAGCGCGAGTGTGGCACTGCACACGGAGGCCATCGAACTGCTGCCGTTCGATTCCATGATGTCCGAGATCACGCGAATCGTGTACGGGAACTTTTCCTCGATGGGAATGACCGACTGGACCGAACGTTCGGCCAGTGCCCCATGGCCAATCTCGCGACGTCCCGGGCCGCGGATCGGACGGCATTCGCCGACCGAATAGGACGGAAAATAATAGTCGAGCATGAACCGCTTCGAGACTTCCTCAAACAGCCCGTCGACGCGCTGCGCGTCGCGCACGGAACCCAGCGTGATCGTGGCCAGCGACTGTGTCTCACCGCGCGTGAAGATGGCCGAACCGTGAACGCGCGGCAGCAGGTTGACGTCGCACGTGACCGCTCGCAAATCGCCGAGCGTTCGTCCGTCGAGCCGGAGCTTTTTGTCGAGGATCAGATCCCGCACGACGCGGGATTCGAGGTTGCCGAACGCGGCGGAGAACTGATCCTTCGTCCAGCCCTCGGCCGTGGTCTCGGCCTTGTTCGGGAAGAATTCTTCCGCAAGAGACGTCTTCAGTTCCTTGGCGGCTCCCCGGCGTTCCTTCTTCACGCCGGCGACTTTCGCCTCCTGCAGACGGGCGTAAGCCTTCTCGCGCAGCGGGGCATCGAACGGGTTCCTGGCGGGTTCGGGCAAAGTGAACGCCGGGCGACCGACCTTCTGCACCAGTTCTTCCTGCAACGCGCACAACTCCACGATCGCGCGGTGGGCGAACATGATCGCGTCGGCCATCTGCTCTTCGGGGAGTTGGTGTCCGAAGCCTTCGATCATCAGCACCGACGTCTTGCTGCCAGCGACGACCAGATCGAGCTTGCTTGTCTCCAACTCAATCCGGGTCGGCATCAGGATGAATTTTTCGTCGATCATGCCAACGCGGACCGCGGCAATCGGACCCTGAAAGGGAACCGGGGCCAGGCAGAGCGCAGCACTCGCCCCGATGATCGACAGGACGTCGGGATCATTCACGCCGTCCGAGGCGAGGACGTTCGACATGATCTGGACTTCTTCGACGTACCCTTCCGGAAAGAGCGGACGAATCGGTCGGTCGGTCAGTCGGCTGGTCAGAATCTCTTTCATCGTCGGTCGGCCCTCACGCTTGAGGAACCCACCGGGGAACTTGCCCGCCGCCGCCACTCGCTCCCGGTAGTCGCACGTCAGGGGGAAGAAGTCGATGCCTGGCCGCGACGGGCCGTTTTGAGCGGCGACAAAAACCACGGTGTCGGCATAGCGGACCAGCACGGCTCCCGCAGCCTGCTTCGCCATTTCGCCTGTGGTCAGGCTGAGTGTTCTTCCGGCAAATTCGCGTTCGACTGTAACTTTCACTGGTGTTTTCCTGCAAAGAATGGAAAGGGCTGCCCGCATCACATGATGGCAGCCAGAGTAAGCCGGAGTCGGGCTCGATTGGCCCGGAGGTCCGGCTCACAGAGATCGCGGCGAGAGCGAGAAGGCCATCGCCACGGATGAGCCGCCGACTGCGAACTACTTCCGCAGTCCCAATCGGGCGATGATGTCGGTGTAGCGGGAACGCTCCGACGCTTCGAGATACTTCAGCAGCCGGCGACGCCGACTCACGAGCATCAGCAGTCCGCGACGACCGGCGTGGTCCTTGTTGTGACCCTTCAGGTGCTCCGTCAATTCGGCGATCCGCGACGAATAGACGGCAATCTGCACTTCGGGCGACCCGGTATCGTTTTCGCCTCGACGATACTCCTGGATGAGCTGGGTCTTCTTCTCTTTCGTGATCGACATCTTACTTCCCTACCTGCGACATTCCGTTGGCAGGCGATCCCCGACCGGCACGCTCCTGATTCCTCGGACGACTCGGATCACCACCCAACCTCTTTTGACATACGGTACGACGGGCCAGAGTGTAGCGTCCCATCAGAAAGATTCAACGGTCGCCCCTTCCCGCAAACAGCCGCTCTGAGTTGCCTGCCGCACGATTTACAGCACGCCGCCGCGCGGGCACACTACCCGCCTGTTGCATCTCTGACCGAACACCCCGATGTCTCCAGAACAAGGTTTTCCGATGAATCACCGTTTGACTTGGCTGATGCTGGTCTCGCTCGCGCTGGTTGGTCTGGTTCATGCCGCCGAACCGGACAAGAAGGATGGATTCGTTTCGCTGTTTGACGGCAAGACCCTGGATGGCTGGGAAAAGGTTGGGAATCAGGCGAGTGTTTGGGAGGTCAAGGAGGGCGCGATCTGTGGATCGGGACCGGCGTCGATGCTGGTTTGCACAACGGGGCCATACAAGAATTTTCGTTACCGGGCGGAGGTGAAGATCAATGACAAGGGAA
>JANODP010000098.1:0-4239 GCA_031412755.1 Schlesneria sp.
CATTTCGTCGTGAGCAGCGAGCGGAACGATGAGACACACCGTTCAAACTGGGTGAGGAGTTAACTGGAGCAGGCGACCTTAGGAGTCTGTTGAAAAAGGAGTGCCACGGCTGTGTCAGCCGTGGAGACTGTCACAAGTCTCTCGAAATTCACACGGCTGACACAGCCGTGGCACTCGATTAATCCTTTTTCAACGGGCTGTTAGGCCTTCACCAATGCCGGAGCAATCTCCGCTGAGATAGAACTGCCGGAAACGGACGTTGTGGCACTCGGTGGCGGAACTTCGCCCGGTGCGTAATCCACTCGGGCCCGCAACTCAGCCCGATGGCGATACAGCACGGCCACAAACTCGTCATCGTCGATGTCACCCAAGCCATGCCCCAAATGACACTCACCCAGAAATCCAAGATGGGCGAGCAATTGCCCAATCCGAACATCCGGCGAGAGCGTCAAGACTTCGCCCATCACGGCCAATGCTTCGCGCTGTACGTCTGAGGTCATGGGAGTAGGTCTCCGATTTTCGGTTCTGCCGCAAAGGGCCAAGGAAGTTGGCCAATGACTTCGGCCGTCATCGCGGGAGTGTACTCCAAGAAGTGGCACGAATCACCTGGCGCGGGGAACCCGCAACCCAGTCCTGACGCAAAGGCGCCAAGTCGCAAAGACACGCAAAGCAATCAACGCCTGGATTGAGTCACGATTCATTGGGGGCTCTTCAGGAGACTGGTTCCAAACCTTTGCGATTCTTTGCGTCTCTGCGCCTTTGCGTCGAATATCTTCGCGGCGCGCGAAGAAGCCTAACGTTAGTAGTCCAGAACGCTCACTTGCGGGCGGGCTGGCGCAAATCGAGCGTACACGGATAGTCCGGCGGCGGTGATTCGTCAACGACGGTGAGAGGTCCACCCGTGTGAGCCATCTTGAAGAAGCGGCACGCCCGGCGGCTTTCCGCCTCCAATGCGTTGATCGGATACGTCGAGGGATTCAAGCCGCCGGGATGACCAACGTGATACTGGCAGCCTCCGATCGAGCGCTGCTGCCACACATCGACCACGTCAAACAACAGCGGCGCGTGAACGGCAATCGTCGGATGCAGGCAGCTCGGAGGTTGCCAGGCCCGATAACGGACGCCGGCCACGTATTCACCCGGAGTCCCCGTCGCCTGCAAGGGAACCTTTCGGCCGTTGCAGGTGACGGCGAAGCGGGACGCGTTGAAGCCGGTCACCTTGGCCTCCAGACGTTCGACCGAGGAATCGACATACCGCGCGGTGCCTCCCGATCCCGGCTCTTCACCGAGCACGTACCACGGCTCGATCGCCTGTCGCAGCGCGAGCGTGATGCCGTCATGAGTGATCTCGCCCATCGGCGGACAACGAAATTCCAGGTGCGGTGCAAACCATTCCTCGCGAAACGCGAAGCCGGCTTGTTGCAGATCGCGCAGCACGTCGCGCAGATCGGCCGCGAGAAAATGGGGCAGCATGAACCGGTCGTGCAGGGCCGTCCCCCAGCGCGCCAGCGGCTGCCGATACGGAGACTCCCAGAACCACGTCACGATCGCCCGCACCAGCAACTGCTGGGTCAGGCTCATCCGCGCATGCGGCGGCATCTCGAACGCCCGGAACTCCAGCAGACCGAGCCGCCCGTGCGCGTGATCGGGCGAGTACAGCTTGTCGATGCAGAACTCCGCCCGGTGCGTGTTCCCCGTGATGTCCACCAGCAAATGGCGAAAGACCCGATCGACCAGCCACGGCGGGACGGGACCCTCGGTCGGAATCTGTTCGAACGCCAGTTCCAACTCGTAGAGCGCGTCGCGACGGCCTTCATCGACGCGCGGAGCCTGGCACGTCGGCCCGATGAACTGCCCGGAAAAGATGTACGACAGCGACGGATGATTGTTCCAGTACGTGACCAGACTCCGCAGCAGATCGGGCCGCCGCAGAAACGGACTGTCGGCCGGAGTCGGTCCGCCCAGCACGATGTGATTGCCGCCACCCGTCCCCGAATGCTTGCCGTCGAGCTGAAACTTCTCCGTCCCCAGTCGAGACAGCCGCGCCTCCTCATACACGCCGGTCGTGATCTCTTTCAGCTCCTCCCACGATCCCGCCGGATGGACGTTGACTTCGATCACACCCGGATCGGGTGTCACCTTCACGACTTGAATCCGATGATCGGGCGGAGGGAGATAGCCCTCCAGAACGACCGACTGCTTCATCGCCTCGGCGGTCTCTTCGACGACGGCGACCAACTCCAGATAATCTTCCAACGAGCTGACCGGCGGCATGAAGACGTGCAACCGGCCGTTGCGCGGTTCGATGCACATCGCGGTGCGGACGACATTGAAGAACGTCCCCTTCGGCAGATCGTTCGGTTCGTTCGTCTCGTCGTCCGTCGCGAGCGTCTCGGCGACACCGCGACCCGCTGTCTTCGACGTCCGCGCGGCGCGGTCGCGTCCTTGTTCCGTGATCGTGACCTGGTCATGTTCAAACTGCCGCCCTCGAGTCGCCTGCCGCAGCTCGGTGTATGCGGGCAGCGACTGTCGCTCCGCGAGCGGGTCGATCGAGTAGAGCATCCTCGCACTCGCCGGTCCCCCCATCGGCAATGAGTCCAGCGGCAGACGCAACCCGATCGGCGAATCGCCCGGCAGCAGAAAGAGCCGTTCCGCTCGCAACGGCCACGCACTGCTGACCCATCCCGCCCGCGTCTGCCACCACGCACGAGTCAGCGGCAGCACAAACCCCGCTTTGCGAGTCGGACCCTGCTCGACGATTCGAGCCAGCCGACGCCGGTCCTCGTCCGCGTCGAGATCAATCTTGCGGGCATCCACATCGACCGGCAGCTTGTGTTCCTGCTCGACCGCCTTCCAAACATCTTCGTAGGCCGATTGAATCCAGCGCGGCTCCACCTGCAATCGACGGGCGACCTCGGTGAGAAACAGGCCCGCTCGATCCACCGTCAATTGCGTATCGGGCTCGCTTCCCGCCAGCCATTTCGAACTCGACCAGATCGGCTCCCCGTCCTTGCGCCACAAGCAGGTATAGGCCCAGCGCGGCAACGACTCGCCCGGATACCACTTCCCCTGCCCGAAGTGCAGCAAGCCCCCCGGCCCGAACCGACTCCGCAGTCGATGAATCAATTCCATCGACAGCCGCTGCTTGTGCAGACCGACGGCCCCCGTGTTCCATTCGGGGCTTTCCATGTCGTCGATCGAAACGAACGTCGGTTCGCCCCCCATCGTCAGCCGGACGTCGCCGCGCAACAGCCGGTCGTCCACGACCTGCCCCAACCGGTCAATCGCACCCCATTGCTGGTCGGTGTACGGCTTGGTCACGCGCGGGTCTTCGTGAGCCCGCGTGACATTCATCTCGAAGGCGAACTCGACCTCGCACTGATCGACGCAGCCGCTGATCGGAGCCGCCGTCTGCGGAGCCGGCGTCGCTGCGAGCGGCACGTGCCCTTCGCCCGTCAACAGTCCCGACGTGGGGTCCAACCCGATCCAACCCGCTCCCGGCAGGAAGACCTCGGCCCACGCGTGCAGATCGGTGAAGTCCTGCGGCGCTCCCGCCGCCCCTTCCAACGGTTTCACGTCGGGCATCAACTGAATCAGGTACCCCGACACGAACCGCGCCGCCAACCCGAAGCCGCGCAGAATCTGCACCAGCAACCACGCCGAGTCGCGACACGACCCCGACCTGTTCGTCAGCGTCTCCTCCGGACTCTGTACCCCCGGCTCCATCCGAATCAGATAACTCACGTCCCGCTGCAACTTCAGATTCAGATCGACCAGAAAATCGACGGTCTTCCGCTGCGAGGCATCAATGGTCCGCAGATACTTCGCCAACTGCGGCCCCACCGGCAACCGCTCCAGAAACGGCACGAGGTCATTCGCCAGGTCGGGCGCGTACTCGAAGGGAAACTGCTCGGCGGACGGTTCGATAAAGAAGTCGAACGGGTTGATGACCGTCATCTCAGCGAGCAAATCGACCGCCACCCGAAACGACCGCGTCGGCTTCAAGAACGTCAGCCGAGCCACAAAGTTCCCGTGCGGGTCCTGCTGCCAGTTGATGAAGTGCTCGGCCGGCTCGATCCGCAGGGAATAGCTCGGCACCGGCGTCCGACAATGCGGAGCCGGCCGCAACCGCACCTCCTGCGGCCCCAGGTTGATCAACTTGTCATAGCGGTACTCGGTGACATGATGGAGCGCAACACGAATCGTCATTGAGTGGAGTGCTCCCGTCGGCTTCAGGGG
>JANODP010000099.1:0-7257 GCA_031412755.1 Schlesneria sp.
TTGTCATCCTGGCGCAGCGCCGCCTGAATCTTGGCGTAGGCTTCGTTCTCATGCACATAGGCGTTTACGAACTGAGCTGGCTTTGTTTGCCAGAACTCAAACATTGTCTTGAAGATATCCTTGGTGAACGTCTTGCAAGTCTCCTCTTGAGGCAATCGCGCCGCTGGCACAACCGGTGTGGTGCCACAGTCTTCCTTGGGCTGTTCTGATGGCAGCACCAGGCTCTTGAGAGTCGCATGAATTCCCAGCGCCCGGTACGACTCGAACTGCGGTTCATTGAAGAACTGATCGACCGTTGTATCGTAGGGAAACGTCGGATGCATGGCGGCATGGTTCACCAGGTCGCCGGGCTCGTCGCCGGTCAGCGAGTTCTTGATCCACACAATGATGCCGTGATTATTCTCGTGCGAATATTTGGGGTCACCGGGCTCCTGAACCTGCACCTGCGGATCAGGCTTATGCACGTCGCCATAGTGAATCCGGCCGACGACAAGGTGAGCGTCGCACAAGCCCGTCGGCCCCGGCGTCACCGGGGCCATGTCGATTTCGATCCAGATGCCGAAGTCGATCCGCACCTGCCGGACGACTCGGCCGACATTCTCGTGGAACTTCGGATCTTCACCGGCATCGATGGCGAAGATGAACCGGCAGCGGCGGCGAATCAGTTCGTAGACGCCCATGTTCTCAAAGTGCCCACCGTCTGAGACATAGACGTAATCGCTCTCGGCATCAGTCACGCCTGCCAGTTCCTGGAACAAGAGCTGGGCACTGGCAGCGGGGTTCGCGCGGTCCCTCGAATTGCGGCGGGGATTCCCAAACCAAGCACCCAACCGGACGTTGAACATCGTCAATAAGGCCGTGACGGCTGGTGAAGAATGGTAGCCCATGTTGGGCGACACGGCGGCACCGGAGACAGCCACCGCGGTGCCCAGCTTCACATTCTCCGCGAACTCGTGAGACTGACAGTAACCGGTCGCCGTGCTTCCGCAGTAAAGCGGCGTGAACACGAACGACTCCGCTTGTCGTTCCAGGAACTGAAGGCTTTCGGCTTGACACTCTTTGGGAGTTTCCAGATCGGTCGGACTTGCGCGATCACTCGCGCGAACGGCACTGGCCTTTTGATTGAGAGCGCCGTTGACGAGGTGGATTGGCCCACGTTTGTCCTGCTTCAACTGACACAAATCGTGTTCGAACCGCTTGAGTTGTCTGGAAAATACCTCGAACTCCTGACCCGTCACGTTCTTCTGGTTCATCTTTTGTTTCAAATCGATAATCTGCTTTTCCACGACGGGAATCTCTTTTTGTTCCTCCTGTATCCGCTGGTGAAAAAGCACTCCCGGGAATAGTGACGAGATTTCGCAGTCATCCTTCGGGTCCAGATTCACGACTGGCTCGGGCTTGCGATCTTTCTTCGAGGCACCGAGATAGCAGCGCACAAGTCGGCTGGCATAGAGGTTGTGCAAGGTAAATGTGTTGACTCCGACAAGGTCGCCGAGCCAACGTGCGAGAATCGACAACAGCAGACCCGTCAGGCTCAGCGCCAACCAAGCCAAAGGCCATCCGAGATCGTGCAGTCTCATGAACGGCCAATCCGATTTGAACAGGATCGGTAGTTTTGGGGAATTCAAATCGGTCAATAAATACTCGAGTCGAGAAGCAAACCGCCATTCAAGTTTGCCATAGCGCGCGGCATAGATGTCATACGACAACCAAGTTGTCACAACGGCTGCCGCCAACAGGACGGTGATTAGAAACAGCACGGGAGCGAGCCGCGCGAGAAACTCTTTCACGCCCCCGCGACTCGTCGAGCTGGCGTTGGGGCCGTGGGCGATCTTCAATCCGGCAGCCAGTGCGCCGAACCAACCCGCCCCGGCAGTCCCTGTCATGACTTTGTACCAGTAGCCATCCGCTATGGCCGCTTGCCAGACCTGTCCCACGAGCCACGGTCCAAAAACTGCGATGCCGAACAATGCCATCCAGCCCGCCGCGAGCATCATCAGGCGAGAGTTGACACTCGACCACCATTCGCGTTCCAGTTCCGACAGCTTGGGTCCGCACAACCCCACCATCAAGAAGTTCGTCAGGAGATAGGCAGCCAGCGAGACGGGGACGCCAAATGTCACCACTGCGGCCACGGTGACGTCGAGCTCCGGCGCGTAGGGAATCGGGACGGCCGCGGCCTCCAATAGCAATCGCCAAACCAGAAAGAACACCACGCCGCCCAAAGCACCGGTGACCGCGCCAAACCCCGCCGCTCTTGATCGGCAGCTAAAGGCGAGCGTTCCTAATACCGCGTGCAAGATTGCCGACGCAATCACAATGCCTACCAGGGTCCATACGTATTCTGGCCACTTGAGCCAGCCGATTGTGTCATTATGGAACCAGCCGAATGCCCGCGGGGTGGAAAACAGAAATGATGCGAAGCACGTTGCCAGTAGCCAGGGAAGGACACAAGCGACCCAGAACCCGGGAAGAGTGAATTGGAACCTTTCTTTGATCCACGGGTGTCCGCCGCGAGCAAACACTGCCGAACCGAGAATGGCTCCGATCAGCAAGAGGAGAGCCAGCCCAGAAAAGTAATACTCCCACTGATGGTCCGAATGTGGACCATGCGCCATCGAAAAGAACTCGATGATTGTCCTGACACCGACGAACAGCGCGAGCACTGCGAGCAGCAGCACGAGTTGATTGAGCAACAGATTTCGGAGATAGATCGCGATCAGCGCCCAGCCATCGAACGAGAACAGTCCGGGGCGCGGTGCCAGATAGTTGCTGTACAGCCGCAGATGCCGGATCGGCTCGGCCTCGACATCAGCCGTGCTCTCGCGTTGGAGCCGCGGAGGAAGCAATTGTTTTTCAACCACTTCGTCGAAACCCGCACGACTGACCCACGTCGAAAACCAAGCCCCGATGTATCCGCCGCCGGACACGGTCGAGAGGTAATCGAACCGCGGCAACAATCCAGAAGCGGCCAATCCCTGCAACACTCCCAAGCCGAACGTGGCACTGCGAATCCCCCCGCCAGAGATCGCAAGCCCGCACAGGTCCGCCTGGAGTGCATTCTTCTGCAGATCGTGAAGTGAGGGGTTCTTTACATCGGGGGACGGAAGGTATTCATCGACTTCTTTGCGGTCTTCACTTTTCTGGTCCCATTCGGAAGCTGGCAGCTTGTTTGAGTCGCGAAGATGCGTGCGACGTTCCTTAACCCATTTCAACTCTTCCAAGAAGACGTCCTCGAAAGGGGTCTTCTTCGGCTGTTTCCTTTTCATTGGCCCGTTTCCTTCCTCAATTGATGGAAAGATCACAATGGTTCCGAAGTGCATCTCCTGTCATAGGAGTAGGAATCAAGGATCGCGGACATCCCACAATGCCCCCACTTCGTCCGCGGACATTCTGCGAACCTGACGAAGTATTTGCGACCGGGTCGGTGCGTAGATGGGACACTGGTCGGGCATGACGCCCGAAAAATGCTGCCGGGCCGTGCTTGAAATGTACCGATGGCAACGTCGGCCACAGTTATTTCTGCACGAAGCGAACGCACATTCGCAGGTCATTCGCCACATCGAAGACCTTTGCGGCGTCTCCATCCAACGCGATTTTGGCCGACAGCCGAACATCGTAAGTGGGAGGAGGTTGGGCCCCGTTTAACTTTGCAACAATGGCTTTTTTGATGCCCCGATGGAGGTCGCCGAAGTCCGGCTGATCGATGACGAACCGTCCGCCCGCAGACGCAAGATTTCGGGCCGGGAACGTCAAAGGCGACGCGGTTAACACTGAATCGTCAATTTCGCTGACGACAGTGATGCTCAGCGTGGCTGTGGTGTTCGTGTTCCAGTAGTTGGAGGGGACATCGATGGCAAAACGGTGCGGGGCCACGGCCCGAATCTTGTCGTCCACGACAAAAGATGCTCCTTCCGGAGTCCAGCAATAGGTCACGTTGTAGGTTTCGCGGTCCCAGCGAATCTGAGCCTGTGCGGTGCTGGCGCCCGTGACGACGGGCACCCACAAGGCTGACGACACTCCGTAGGGTGTGGCCAGACGAAGCTCGACATAGGCCTCGTCGCAGTCACCGTTCTTGCAGCCGGTCGAGGAGACACTCTTACGCGGGTTGGAGAGTCGTTTTTCGATGCGCACATTGGCCGGGATGGTCGCTTGGATCACATCGCGGCTGAGCATCATGAACTTCACGCGGGTGTTGCCGGCGATCAGATGGGTGTCGTGGACGCTGAAATTGTCGCCGACGAGGAACAGTTCGGTGGGCAGATTGGGATCGACGCCCGGTGCGCCGTAAAAGCCCACCAGTTCGGGGGCCAGATCCACCACGCCGGAGGCGAACATCTCAAAGCCGCCCAGCGTGTTCTCGTATGGCACTTGGGAATACATCGTGTTGATGGGGAGTTCTTGAGAAAGCTGATGTGAGCGTTTGAGCAATCGCTCCACTTCGCCATCGCGGTAGCGATGCTGATCCTTCACACACATCACCGAGTCTTCCATCGACTTGATGAGCTTGCTCCATTCGACAGTCTTCTCCATGCTCGCCGGTGTCCGGGCGGTGTGAAAGAATTTCGTGACGTGGCAGGGGACGAGCGAAAACCAATTGGTGCGGACGTCGAACCGGACGTGTTTCACAAACGAGGGCATCACGACGAGAGCCATACATTCGCGCATCCCCGGTTCGATTCGCCGCCCCCGAAGCCCCTGATCCTTGTTGGGACCGCCGGCAATCAGATCTCTACCAATCACGGTCAAAGTGCCTTCCACGTCAGGCGTCTGCACACGCGGGAAGAAACGCCAGCCGAACGTGTCGTCCCCCGCGCCGAAAGCCACCGTCGTTTGATTCAGTGCGATCGTCCGAATGTCCTGCTCGATGCGTCGCATGTATCGCGTCAGGCTTTGAGCGTTGACGAACTGCTGCTTGAACGCCAGGGCGACCGCCAACTGCATTTCGCGCCGCAGACTGAACGAGTCGGCGACATTCTGCTGCTGCGTCACCGGATCGAGCGCAAAAACATGAATCGGCCAGCGGCACTTCACATACTCGGCAAACGCCTGCCTGGCCGCCGGATCGGGATTGGGGCCAGAGAAGCAATAGGGCTGCCCCGCCGGAACGCAGTGACAGTTCGGATCCTGGCTGACCCGTTGCAGGTCTTCGTTCAATTGTTGATTGAGCAACGCGGATTCGACGAGGATCGCCCAAGCCAGAGCTTCAGTCGCCGTCTCGGCGTACTTCTTATGCTGGGTGGGACGGAGATCGTAAGTCTGATGCGTCGCCACGTCTCCTCGATTGGCAGGTAGACCACGGAAGAAACTCTCGCGTTTCGTGATCACAACGTTGGGTTGGCGAATATCGTTAGGTGTCGGCACATGCGGTGAGTTCCAGAGATCGCCGCCCATCACCACACCCTCAATCCCGATCGGAGGGACCAGTTCCAAGCAAGCGGTCGTGGCCAGAAAGTCGTAGGCGTGTTCGAGTTCATTCCGCAGGAAACCCTGCACGTCGGCCAGATGAACCTTATCGCGACATTGGAAGCGGTCCCGAGCGCTGAACACAGCCACGGTCAGTGCGCCGATTTCAAGTTCACCGAACACGTGGCGAATCTGAGACGGTGGGATCGGATAGCGTGACCGACGTTCGCGCGGACTCTGCACGCCAAAGGCACTCTTGGCCTCGGCGATCACCACTGCCAGATTCGCCTTCAATCCGTTGATGATTGCCTGTCGTTCGGCCTGCATCTCGTTGATCAGCAATTTGCTGGCGAGATCGAAGTTCGCCTCTGGATTGTGTGGTTGTCCCTGAGTTGCCTCCCACAATGCGCCGCCAATCCGCTCTTTCCAATCTTTAATCTCTCTCGAATCTTTAGTTGACCCCTCGCGCCAACCCTGAGCGCCGGCCGCATTCGCATCTTTCAGAATCTTTTCAAAAGAAAGTCCCTCCGTTTTGAGCACCGCGTTACGATCACCGGACTTCACACTTTTGATGCTCTCGCGCAGTTCTTCGCTCTCCTCGATGTAATGCCCCAGCAACTCGGCTTTGGCGCGAAGTTCCTCGCCCATCAGGTGTTTCTGCCAACTAAAATCGAGCACCTTGACAATGGGCAGGGCCAACTGGTCGATCAGGTCATTGATGACCAGTTCGCGGAACGTCGACGGGAGCAGTTCTTCGGTGACGTGGGACTCGGCGGTGACGGTGACTTCCGCACCGTAGTTCTCGCGCGTCTTGTCGCCGGGAATGACAGAGATCGGGATGCGGACGAGATTCAGTGAGTAGCCCGGCGCGTCGGCCGTGTCGTCTCCCTCGTTGACCCGCCGAATCTCGTGCAAGTGGTCGAGAAACCGCTTCCGCTGATCGAGAATGATTTCCGGTTCAAGGGTCGGCTTCTGACTCCCGGTCGCTTTGAAACTTGCAAATGGTTCACTCCGGATGATCGTGTTCGTTGTCGTCGATGGTTGCTCGTTCGGTGCTCCGACGTTGGGCAACGGCGTCAATGTGGTCACCGTGGTAAACGTCGTAGCGCTGCCCGCGTCCGGAGGTGTTTGTCCATTACTCGCCGCTCCCAGCGCAACGGCCTCGGAGAGAAATGCCTGGTCGCTGACGGAAATCTCGGCGTTGAGATTCTCCGTGAAGGCCGTGAGTTGTTCGGCCATCTGCTCTTCAAATTCGCGCCGGTGCTGCGTCAAGCGGGCCTGACCCCACACATCAGGAGCCTTGGCCGTGACTCGACCGTAGTATTGAAGTCCCCGCTCCAACTTGTCGATGGCCTCGGCAAGGTCTTCGACCGAATTGCGACCCCGCATCGGATTGCGAAGCCGGCCGCCCGCCTCTGTCGTTGGTAACGCGATCGCAGCCATCAACAGCAGACCACTCGTTGCGCAGAGCGCTGCACCCATTGAACGTCGCATGATTTTCCTCCATGAATCGGCGGCACCGCCCCACATCGAAGCGGCGGTGATTCTGACCGGTCTTCCCTGTCGATGCCGTTCGGCGTCCCTGCCGAATCCGTCCGCATGACCCGGGCGAGTGTATTGTTCGCGACAGTCAGTATCGTCGCACCCTACGCGCACCCCGCAGCAAAACGCGCCGGGATCTCGTTTCACTTCGCGCCGGACTCGGAAAATCTTCGCAGTTGCTAGAGTCGATTTCATCGGCAGTGTCGGCCCATGAAGTACCGAAGTCAGACTCTTTCGACGCGACCTCTTTACTTCACCGGTTCACCCCGTCTCACCGTCCGCTCGACCACAAGAAGTTCATGGACATGT
>JANODP010000100.1:0-9049 GCA_031412755.1 Schlesneria sp.
AGCCCGGTCACTCCCGAATCGGCCTGGGTTCCACCGTCGAGTCGATCCTGTCCCTGGGGATCCTTCCTGGCGGTCCCGCCGCCGTGTCGCGCCGACGACCAGCGGCCATCGGCTTCCTGCATGTCGGCCATCCAGCGCAGGCTCGCCTCGACGGCGCGTTCGGAGTCGATCGAACCACCGTTCTTCAGGGCGACGGCCCGCCGCTGTTCGATGCGTCGTGCGCGGTAGGTCTCGGGGGCGCGAGTCGCCGGACGCGCGGAGACCGAGGGGGTATTCGGTCGAGTGAACTCGGGCTTGGGCGTGTCACCGGGGAAGTTACCGCCAATCGAACCGAGCGAACCACGTGAGGCGACCATGCGCTCGTCGGAGGGGATCGGCTGCGTGGGGGTGGGGCGAGTCGCGCCGGGCGGGTTCGAGGCGAAGTCGGGATCGTTGGTGTTGCGGTTCCCCGCGCGAGTGAACTTCCCCGTCCCCGTCTGACGGCCTCCCGGTTTGGCGACCGACGAGGGGGACGAGGGATTGCTGCCCGTATCGGCGATGTCGGTGGGAAAAGGACTCGGGGTGGCTCGCCGCTGGATCGACTCGGCCGGTGCGCCGACGGGCTTGGGCGAGCCCGCATCGGAGACCACGTCGGTGGGCAATGCCAGCACCTTTCCGTTTTCCATGAACGGAGCCATTCGCTCGGACGCGCCCCGCTGAGGCTCGACTCGTTGAGGTTCGACCCGCGACCCGGCCTCGGCGGCAGAACTTTCGCGACGAATGGCCTGTCGAACGGCGACCGTGGAAGTGTTCGCTTCGGGACGGGCTTCCGTCGCGGGCTGATCGATGGCGGTCGAGGGGAGCGCCGTTGTCCGCGCGGCGGTCGCCGCCACGGCCTGTTGCGTCGGCGGAGCCGGTGGCTCCTCGGGACGCGACGGCAGATTGGGTGCGTCGGGCGGAACGACGGCATTGCGGGGGGCGGTCTCGACCGGCGGTCGGTCAACGGGCAATGGTTCGTCTTCGGGTCGCTCGACCCGCGTGATCAGTCGTCCGGTTCGTTCGACCGATCTCGTCCACACGGGCCGGTTGCCGGTCCCGACCTCGGGCGACACATCCTCATCGCCGGTCATGGTGATCTTGACGCGCGGCATCTCCGGTTCGCCGGGGATCGAGTCCGCCGGAACATAGGATTGGACGGCAGTGGCCCAACCCAGACCGAGGCAGCAGTGAACGACCAGCGACAGAAAGAACGACTTCGAGGTCGTATTGGCATCGCCGTAGCGGGTACCGATCATCGTGATCAGTTGAACGGTGGCGAACAGCGAACACGCGACCAGGGCCGCCTTGAGCAGCAGGCCGCTGGTCGTCCAATCACTGGCGCTTTGCGTCACCAGTTCAAACAATCGGGAGAGAGAGGTCGGCATCAGGATTTCAGGGTTACTGCTGTTTCAGGATTACTGCTGCTTGGGAAGATGCGCCACGGAAATGTTCCGCACCCCGACCTGTTTGCAGGCCGAGAAGGCGTCCATCACCATCTGGTACTCGCAACGACCGTCACCGCGAATCACGACCGCCTGGCTGGGAAACGAGGCCACCGCCGCTTGCAGCAGCGAGGCCAGAGTCTCCGGCGTGTGCGGCTTTCCGCTCACCTGCATTTTTCCGTCCAGGCTGACGTTGATGACGATCTCGTCCGGTTGGCCCGTCAGAACGGCGTTGTCGGAGACCGTGGGAATCTGGATCTCCGTCTGACGCTCGTTCTGCGAAAACGTCGTCGAGACCATGAAGAACATCACGATGGTCAGAATGATGTCCAGCAGGGACGTGATGTTGATGCTGGAATCTTCCAGCGGCTGAGTCTTGAGTGGCATTCAACCGATCCCTCGGTGAGGCAGACGACGCTGCACGAACGACTTGTTGAAAACAGTCTGCTCAGAGCAAGCCTCCCGCTTGCCAATTCGACGGGAGAAAAAGCCGAAGCCTTTTACGCGTGGAGGCCGCCCGAAAACGAGGCGGCATGATAGCAGATCGGCAGTTTTGGCAAGAGACCGTCAGGTCGAGGTAGCTCCGGCGTCAGGAACGCGGCCAGTTTACCGGACCGCTACGACCGGGACAGTCGGGCCAATGCGGAGTGCGGATTTCGAAGTGCTGAATAAAGACCGGGGCCGGATGAATGGTTTGCGACACCTGAGACTTTGGTCCTTATTCTTCACTCCGCGATCCGCACTCCGCACTCCCCAAATCGTGCTCGACCATCATCTGCACCAGTTCGGCAAACGACACCGTGGGGAGCCAGCCCAACTCGCGGCGGGCCTTGCTGGCGTCACCGATCAGTTGGTGGATCTCGGCCGGGCGATAGAAGTCGGGATCGACGACGACGTGGTCCTGCCAGTTCAGGCCCGCGTGGGAAAAGGCTAATTCGCAGAACTCCCGCACCGAGTGGGTCTCACCCGTCGCGACGACGAAGTCGCTCGGTTGCGGCTGCTGGAGCATTTGCCACATCGCGCGCACGTAATCGCCGGCAAAACCCCAGTCGCGCTGAGCGTCCAGATTTCCGAGCGGCAACGCGTGGATCAGCCCTCGTTGGATGCGGGCCACGTGCGAGGTGATCTTGCGAGTCACAAACTCGAACCCGCGCCGCGGCGACTCGTGGTTGAACAGAATGCCCGAGCAGACGAACAGCCCGTAGGCCTCGCGGTAGTTGCGGGCCAGGTCGTAGCCGGTGACCTTCGAGATTCCGTACGGGCTGCGGGGCGAGAACCGTGTCTCCTCGTGCTGCGGCGTTTCGGCGGCGTTCCCGAACATCTCGCTCGACCCGGCGAAGTAGACCCGGCACTGCGGAGCCGCCTGCTTGACCGACTCGAAGACATAGTGCGTCCCGTCGATGTTCGTGCGGAAGGTCGAGAAGGCGTCGTCGAACGAGTACGAGACAAAACTTTGCGCGGCCAGATGATAAAGCTCGTCCGGCTGAATCCGGTTCACCGCGTTGAACAGCGAGGGGAAGCTCTCCAGACTGGCGGCGTGCAGGTGGATGCGGTCGCGAATCGCCGTCAGCCGCGACAGCCGATGGCTCGCATCCTCCAAGGCGACGCGCCGCACGAGGCCATGCACCTCGTAACCCTCCGCCAACAACAACTCGGCCAGGTACGACCCGTCCTGCCCCGTGATCCCGGTGATGAGTGCTCGTTTCATGGCCGCGAGTCTATTCCCGAAACCGCGACGGGTCGAGCGTCCCAGCGCCTTCCTCCCCTCGCCACTCCGGGGAGAAGGGCCGGGGGTGAGGGGCATCTGTCGCTGAGCGTCCAATTCCAATCGCCCCTCACCCCTAACCCCTCTCCCCAAGGGGGCGAGGGGAACGACAAGCGAGGAGCGGTTCGCGCCCGGTGGGGAATCGTGCTATCATTCCGCTCGTCGCGTGAAAGCCGTGTGACGGCGAATGAGATGACGTTTTTGGGGAGAGTACAGATGACGTTCACCAAGTTGGCCTCGATCCTGTGTTGTGCGGCCCTGCTGGCCGTGGCCGTGTTCGCCCCGTCTCCGGCGGCGGCGTGTCCGTTCTGCAGTGCTCCGTCGCTGACGCTGACCGAGCAACTGGCGGGGGCCGACGCGGCCGTGCTCGTGAAGTGGGTGGGAGGCACTCCCGCCAAGGCGACCGATACCGGAACGACCGACTTTGAAGTCGTCGAGGTCGTGCATCAGCAGCCCGGCGGCAAACTGGAAAAGGGATCGAAGGTCAGCCTGATCCGGTATCGCACGGGCAAGGCCGGCGATCTGTTTCTGCTGCTGGGAACGCTCGGCGGCGGAATGCTCGACTGGGGGAGTCCGCTCGAAGTGACGCAGGCCGGATTCGAATATATGAAGCTCTCACCCAAGCCCGACAAACCGTCGGTCCAACGGCTGGCGTACTTCCTCAAGTATCTCGAACATCCGGACAAGATGATCAGTGACGATGCCTTTGGTGAATTCGCAAACGCGTCGTATGCCGACGTCGTGCTGCTGGCCAAGGAACTGCCGCGCGACAAGCTGCGCGGATGGCTCACGGCGAAGGAGACCTCGCCCGGACGGCTCGGTCTGTACGGCATGATGCTCGGCCTGTGCGGCACCGACGCCGACGCGAAGCTGATGGAGCAGAAGATTCTCGAAAGCACCGACGACTTCCGGTTGGGCATCGACGGCGTGATGGGCGGCTTCCTGTTGTTGACTGGCGACAAGGGCCTGAATGTCATCGACGAGAAGAAGCTCAAGGACAAAAAGGCTCCGTTCAGCGAGACCTATGCCGCGATGCAGGCCCTGCGGTTCATGTGGCAGTACGGCGACAACCGCATCCCGCCCGAACGTCTGCGTCAGTCGATGCGAATCCTGCTGGAGCGGCCCGAGTTGGCCGACCTCGTCATCGCCGATCTGTCGCGCATGAAGGACTGGTCGATGCAGGACCGCCTGATGACGATGTACGACGAGGACGCCTACAACGTCCCCTCGATCAAGCGCGCCATCGTGCGGTACATGCTTGCCTCAACGAAAGACACGGGCGAGAAGAAGAAGCCCGCCAGCGACACGGTTGCCACTTCCGGGCCTGGCACGCCCGCAGTCGCCGCACCCACCGCAGAACCTGCCGCCGCACCACCGGCTCACGTCGTCCACGCCCAGAAATGCCTGGCCGTTCTGGAAGAGAAAGACCCCAAGACCGTGACCGAAGCCAAGCGGTTCTTCCTGCTCAAGTAGCCAGAGATCGAGTGCCACGGCTGTGTCAGCCGTGCGGAGTTCGTGAGTCTCTTCCTCATTCTCACGGCTCACAGAGCCGTGGCACGGCTTTGCAGCGGGTGAATGGCACGGATGAAGAGTTCTGATCCGTGCCATCTGAGTTATCCGTGGTGGCCTTTCTCTCCGATAGAAAGCCTGCGTCGTCCGACGAAAGGAGTTCACCATGCCACGGATTCGGCAGCTTCTGCTGATGGCTTTCGCATTTGTCGTGCTGACCGCTGGTCGCGAGGCTCGCGCCGTCCCCGGTTGTCCCTTCTGTGGGCCGACCGATCCGCCGTTCAGCCAGCGGTTGGCGCAGTGCGATGCGGCCGCGCAGGTGAAGTGGGTCTCGCTCGTCTCCGATGAAGTGAAGCAGACCGAAACGACGACGTTCGAAGTCGTCGAGGTCGTGAAGAACGGGGAGCGTCCTCTCAAACCGGGGCAGCGAGTCACGTGGCCCTACGGTCGCGATGGTCAGCCCGGTGAGTTGTTCCTGCTGATCGGCAAGCACGATGACGACGGCACGACAATCAACTGGGATGCGCCAGTCCAACTCAACGGGGAGTACCTTTACCCGTACATCCGCCAGGTTCCATCGCCCGAGACTCCCGACCGGCTGTCGTTCTTCCTGAAGTTCCTCGAATTCTCGGATGGTGATATTGCCGGGGACGCCTTCGCCGAGATGAGCCGCGCGCAGTACAAGGATGTCGCCGCGCTGGCTCCCAAGCTGCCGCGCGAGAAACTGCACAAATGGCTCTCGTCGAAAGACCCGGCGATGCAGGTAAGGCTCGGGCTGTACGGCATGCTGCTCGGACTGAGTGGCGATGACAGCGACGCGAAGTTTCTCGAATCGCTGATCCTGACGCTGCCCGATCCCGAGCGGCCTCGGTTCGGCATCGACGGCATGATGGCCGGGTACATCCTGCTGCAGCGCGAACGGGGTCTCGACAAGTTGCTCGCCGCGAAGTTCGATGATCCATTGGCCGAGGACGATTTGCTGCCGCTCCGCAACGCGCTCGTTTTCGTCTGGGACTACGCGCGCGATCGCGTGCCGACCGAGACCCTGCAAGCGGCGATGCGACGCTATCTGGATCGGCCCCGGTTGGCGGCGAGCGTGTTGCCGGACCTCGCCCGCTGGAAGGACTGGTCGGTCCTCGAACGGCTGATCCAGTCGTATGGCCAGGCCCCGTTCGACGCCGACCTCGCCAAGCAGGACATCGTGAAGTTCGCCCTCGTCTGCGAACGCGACGGCCTCAAGAAGACTCCCGACGCACCACCCGCCACGGCTCGGAAGGCTCGTCAATTCCTGAACGGCCTCGACCCCGACTTCGTCCGCGGCGTCGAACGCAGCCTCGGCGGACTCCCTCGCCCGTCGAACAACCCGAAATCGAAAGAGCCATCGAATGATGGTGCCTCGACGTTCCCACCGAGACTCTTTTTTCTTGTCGGCTTTTTGTCGTGGATTTCATTGTTAGCCAGGTAGGGCGCAGACCCGACCCTTTGCTTCACACATGAATGTCTTCCTCTTGCCAATGTCTTGGCATACGATGCTTCGATCATGTTTGTCCTCCTGAGGTGAATCGCCATGAACGAACAAGGTCTTTTGCAACGGATTGCCTGTGATTCTCGGGTGGTCGTGGGCAAGCCCGTTATCAAGGGGACCCGGCTGACTGTCGAGTACGTTTTGAATCTCCTGGCACACGATTCCACGGTTCAAGAGATACTCGATGAATACGACGGCCTGACACGCGAAGACATTCAGGCCTGTTTGCTGTTTGCGTCACAGTCCCTGGGAAGCACGACATTCATGCCGCTGGCGGAGACGGCGTGAATGCGATTCCTGGTTGATGAATGCACCGGCCCCAAGGTGGCCCAATGGTTGCGCGACCAGGGGCACGAGGTGTTTTCGGTGTACGATGAGGCCGTGGACTCGATGACTCCGCCATTCTCAGCAAGGCGTTTTCCGAGAACTGGATTCTGATTACCAACGATCGCGACTTCGGGGAAATGGTGTTTCGTGAACTTTATCCACATCGCGGTGTGGTATTTCTCCGACTTTCCGACGAACGGCCTGCGGCAAAGATCGACGCGATTCGCAAGTTGTTGGAAAGCTACGCCGATCAACTGACGGATCGCTTCGTGGTGGTGACAGAGTTTCAAGTGAGGTTCTCGCAGACATAGCATGGCAACATGGCCCAACAACCGGCTCAAGCTGCCCCGACTTCGTCTGCGGCGTCGAACGCAGCCTCGGCGGACTTCCTCGCCCGTCGAACAGCCCGAAATCGAAAGAGCCATCGAGTGACGGAGCGTCGCCAGCACCGTAGCTCTTCATTTTGTGTCTGCCTTCCTCTTGTTAGTCTGCAACATGAACGCAGGGATCTCAATTCAAAAGGTCTGGTTTGATGACGACGTTGTTGAGTTTGAAATCAAGACCTCTGACGGCGTTTCCTTGTTTTGTACCAAGGTCTATGTTGGTCACGAAGCGTTGAAAGAGGGGATTGCAGACCTGGACCGGTTCAAGAGCCATGTGTACGGCGGCATCTATGACATTCGGTTTGGCGAATTCGGCCCGGAGTATGCAAATGGGGCCTTCCAAGCACGTCTGAACTTTCAAAAGTCAGGGCAGGGACGACTTTACATCACAGTCAACGCCCAATCAGATTGGGACGAGTTCAACAATAGGGAGGTGGCCAGCCAAGCCACGCTTTACCTCACGAGTGAACCGGCGTTGTTAGATAATTTCATTCAACAACTCAAGCAGATACAGACGGGGGTCGCAGACGAAGCATCCCTTTGGTCGGCA
Source organism: Schlesneria sp. (assembly GCA_031412755.1). Lineage (GTDB taxonomy): Bacteria > Planctomycetota > Planctomycetia > Planctomycetales > Planctomycetaceae > Schlesneria. Next base: position 7,520 of record JANODP010000100.1, read on the forward strand.
TTGGTTTGTCCCCACGACTGAAGTGATGACACGACCCGCGAAGACAAGGAACAGCATTCATGTTTGATCTGTCTGCGATTCAGGCGGCGATTCGGGCGCAGGGGTTGGATGGGTGGTTGCTCGCCGATTTTCGGGGGAGCAACATTCTGGCGCGGCGGATCCTGCAATTCGCCGACGGGACGATGGGGTCTCGCCGGTGGATGTATTTCATTCCGGCCAGCGGCTCGCCGAGGAAGCTTGTGCATCGGATCGAGTCCGGGGCGCTCGACCATCTTCCCGGCGACAAAACGGTCTACCTCAAGTGGCAGTCGTATGAGGCGGGCGTCGCCGATCTGGTGCGTGGCAGTCGGACGCTGGCGATGGAGTACTCGCCGCGCAACGGCATCCCGACGCTGTCTCGCGTGGACGCGGGGACCGTCGAACTGGTGACGGCGTGCGGCACGCAGGTCGTCTGTTCGGGAGACCTGATCCAACTGTTCGAGGCCGTGTGGGACGACGAGCAGTGGGCGATGCACCAGGCGGCGGGAGTTCACACCGACTCGGCGTACTCGGTCGTGTGGCAGTTCATCGCCGACGAAGTCCGCACGCGCGGTGAAACGACCGAGATGGCGGTGAGCGACGTGATCATGGCTCACTTCGCCAAGCATGGCCTGACGACGTACCACCCGCCGATTGTCGGAGTGAACGCTCACGGCGGAGACCCGCACTACGAGACCGGCCACGCGCCGATTCGCGCCGGCGATTTCGTGCTCGTGGACCTGTGGGCGAAGCTCGACAAACCGAGGGCCGTCTATAGCGATCTGACTCGCACCGGCTTCGTCGGCGACACGGTCCCCGAGCAGTACACCAAAATCTTCCTCATCGTGGCCGCCGCGCGCGATGCCGCGATCAAACTGGTGCGAGATCGCTTCGCGAGTGGCCAGCCGCTGCAAGGTTGGGAGGTCGATGAAGCCTGCCGCGCGGTGATCGAGCAGGCGGGCTACGGCGACGACTTCGTCCATCGCACCGGTCACAGCATCGGCCAGGAAGTCCACGGCAACGGAGCCAACATGGACAACCTCGAAACCCATGAAACGCGCCTCGTGCTCCCCGGCTGCTGCTTCTCGGTCGAACCGGGCATCTATCTCCCCGAGTTCGGCGTCCGCAGCGAAGTCGATGTCTTCGTCGACCGACAGAACCAGGTTCACGTCACCGCGGGCGAACTGCAAACCGCGGTCGTCCCGATTTTGCGCGACTACTGAATCGAAATCTCCTGACCCTCCGGATTGCACACGAAGTTGTGCCGCTGTGATTGTCCACTGAGGCCCAACGGGCCGAGTTATCAGCCTGTTGAAAAACGTAGGGTAAGCGTCCCGCTTGCCCGTCATTTCAGTTGGAAAACGGGCAAGCCAGAGGCTCACCCTACGTTTTTCAACAGGCTGTTATGCCAGCCCAGGGCAAGCGACCATCGGGAGCGCCGCCCTGGGTTTGCGAGAAGTTGTCTCAGGCAGCCCCAACGGGGCGCATTACGTAACGTCGTCCAGCAGGCGG
>JANODP010000101.1:0-14108 GCA_031412755.1 Schlesneria sp.
CTTCGGGGGGAGAGGGTTAGGGTGAGGGGGGATTCGCTTCAGGCAGAGTGACCGCTGGACTGACGACGACCGACTCCTGTTGGGATCACCAATTCCAACGTCTCTCGACCGCCTGGCCCCCCCACCCAAAACCACTCCCCCCAAGTCGGGGGGGTGGGGACCGGAAGACGACCACCAATTAGCGACTGTTCCATCACTCTCTCCTCAGACCGCACGAAAGGCGCAACTCATGACCCTGCTCAAGCCGCTGGCCGACAATTACAACAGCTATCCCCGGACCATGATTCGGCTGTGCGAGATCTCTTACCAGGAACTCGACGACATTCCCGCCGCAGTTCAGGCACTCGGCTGGGAACTCGTCTGGGGGCCGGCAGAATTGAGGAGCATCTTCGACGTCTCGTACAGTCTGATGTTCGTCTGCAGGAACAGTCGGACGGACGAGTACACGGTGGTCGTCCGCGGCACCAACATGGACAGTATCGAATCGTGGACCATGGAGGATTTCGACATCGACACGACTCAGCCGTTCAATCGGCTGGCACCGCATGCTCCCGACAATGCTCTCATCGCTCAGGGGACTTTCAACGGCATGCAGGATCTGCTCAAGCTGACCGATCCGAACACCAGTCTGAGTGCCCTGGCGTTTCTTCAGAGTGCGAAGCCAACCTACCTCTATGTCACCGGCCACAGCCTGGGGGGAACGTTATCGCCGCCGATGTTTGCCTGTCTGAACGATCTCCTTTACGGCGGCGGGTTCGTACACAACATGGCGCTCTGGACCTTCGCGGGCCTGACGCCCGGCGACAACGGCTTCAACGCCTACTTCAACGGTCTGTTCAACCCCGGATTTCAGTGGCGACTCCACAACACACTCGATATCGCCCCGTTCTGCTGGTGGTCGCCGACCGATATCGAAAACATCTATCAGCCCTACGGATTGAAATCGGATTGGCTCGAAGATGTCGCCATCAAGCATCTGTTCGTCGATGCCGCCAAAATCGGCTACACCCAACCGTCGGGTGACCAGGCGCTACCGGGTCAGTTTGAACAGAGCATCATCGACGACAACCTCTGGCTCGCCCAGGTGGCTCATCAACACGCCTCGGCGACGTACCTGACGCTTGTCGATCAGGCCTTTCCACTGTCATAAGTGCCTTTGGTCAGGCTGTGCCTGACGATGGTCGGTTCGACGAGTCCTTGCGGATTAGGCCACAGTAGCGAACAGGGAGAACTCGGAGGTGTTGCCGTTGGCGTCGGTGGCCGTGGCGACGATCTTGGTGCCGCTCACCGCGGTACCGGCGGAGATTGTGGCCAGCTTCGCGCCGGGGGCGTCGGAGGCGGCGTAGTTGACCGTACCCAGGAACGTCTTCCCTTCCTGGTTGTTGGCGTCGGCGATGAAGAACTCGATCCGCAGCGGGAACGCGGCATTGGCGGCCAGCGTCGGCACCCAATAGGTGATGTTGAGATCCGCGCCGCTGAGGACGATGGACGCGGACATCACCGGAGTGTTCTGGACGTGATTCGGGCCCAGGTCCGGATCGTTCGTGTCGTTGAGCGTCTGACCGTCGCCGTTCAGGTCGATTCCCAAGTCGCCATTCGAGAAGGTGGAGTTGCTCAAGATCGCGTTGTTCGACGCGGCGACATCCGTTCCCGTCACCGCGACTCCATCCTGGGTGTTGAAGGCGATCGTGTTGCCGCTGCCGGCCGGGATGCCGCCGACCGTGTTGCCGCTGGAGTTCACGATCTGCACACCGTTCTGGGTATTGCCGAGGGCCGACGTCCCGTTCGCCTGCGTGCCGATGAAGTTGCCCTGCACCAGCGTCAACGTGGTGACGCCTCCCTGAAGCTGCACGCCGTTCTGGTCATTGCCGGAGATCAGGTTGCCCGCTCCGGCCGCCGTGCCGCCAATCGTGTTGGCCGTCGCCTGAACCTGCACACCGTTGAGCGTGTTCCCCAGATCGGCCGTTCCGTTCACGTCGGTGCCGATGTAGTTGCCCTGGATCAGATTGCTTCTGACCCCGACGCCCACTCCGCCGAAACCGAGCAGATACACGCCGTGCTGGTTGTTGCCCGAGATGATGTTTCTCGCCCCCGCCGCCGTGCCGCCGATGGTGTTCGACGAGGCAATGGTGTCGAACAACACGCCGCTGAGCGTGTTCCCCAGATCGGCGGTGCCGTTGAGATCGGTCCCGATGTAATTGCCCGCGACCACGTTGTTCGTCGCGCCGGCCTGCGAGAGGTACACGCCGTTCTGAACGTTGCCCGAGATCACGTTGCGGGCGGAGGCCGTCGTGCCGCCGACCGTGTTGGAACCGGCATCATAAAGCGTGATGCCGCTGAGCGAGTTGCCGATCGCGCCGGTCCCCGCCGCATTCGTGCCGATCAGGTTTTGCCGGACGTTGTTGCCCGTGGCGGCGGCTCCCTGAATCGTGATGCCGAACCGGTCGTTGCCCGAGATCACGTTTCCAGCGCCCGCCAGTGTGGAACCAATGTCGTTCGTGGCCGAGGTCACCAGCACACCGCTGAGCGTGTTGCCCAGATCGGCGGTCCCGGCGAGATTCGTCCCGATGTGATTGCCCAGCACAGAATTGCCAGACGATCCGCTCCCCGTCAGTTCGACACCGTTCCCGTTGTTGCCCGAGATGATGTTCCTCGCACCGACGGTGGTGCCGCCGATCGTGTTGCCGCTGGAGTTCAAGACCTGCACGCCGTCGAGCGTGTTTCCCAGGTCGGCAGTCCCGTTCACATCCGTTCCGATCAGGTTGCCCTGCACATTGTTCGCGACGTTGCTTCCCCCCTGAATCAGCACGCCGTGCTGCACGTTACCGGAGATCAGGTTCCCCGCGCCGGCCGCTGTGCCGCCAATCGTGTTACCGGTCGCGTTGACCTGCACACCGCTCAGCGAGTTGCCGATCGCCGCCGTCCCGTTCACATCGGTGCCGATGTAGTTCCCCTGGACATTGTTGTTCGTCGTGGTGAAGGTCTGCAGACGCACGCCGTACTGATTGTTGCCCGAGATCACGTTCCGTGCCGCGGCCGTCGTGCCGCCGATGGTGTTCGACGACGCGCCGCCATCGATCTGCACGCCGCTCAGCGTGTTCCCCAGATCGGCCGTCCCGTTGACGTCGGTCCCGATGTAGTTCCCCTGGACCAGATTGCTGGTCACGGCGGCCGTCGTCAGATAGACGCCGTGCTGGTCGTTCCCCGAGATGACGTTCCCTGCTCCCGCCGCGGTCCCGCCGATCGTGTTTGAGGCGGACAGAATCAACACACCGCTGAGCGTGTTCCCCAGGTCGCCGGTTCCCGCGAGATTCGTCCCGATCAGGTTCCCCTCGATCACATTGCCCGTCGAGGCCGCGTCGATCGAAACACCGTATCGCTCATTGCCCGAAATCAGATTCCGCTCGGCAGCCGTCGTCCCGCCGATCGTGTTGTTGTCCGAGTTGATGACCTGCACGCCGTCGCCGGCATTCCCCTGATCGGTCGCTCCGTCCGCACTCGTCCCGATAAAGTTCCCGACGACAAGATTGCCGTTCCCGTTCACGAGTCGAATCCCCGACCCGCTGAACCGGTTGATCGCCAACCCCTTCACCGTGCTGCCGCCGGCCTTGATCTTCAACCCCAACGCCCCCGCACCGGCATTCGTCCCGTCCAACTCGATCAACGGCGTCGAGACAACTCCCGGCTGCGTGGTCCCGTCGATGATCACCGCTTCGGTGATGTCCGGCAGCGCCGTGGTCGGCTGAATCGTATGCACCCCGGCTCCGCTAATGTTGAAGCTGATCGTGTCCGTGTCGACGTTGCTGTTGGCGTAGAGGATCGCCTCGCGCAGACTCGTCAGACCATCGACGTTGTTCACCACATCCGCGGCGGTGGTGACGATGAAGCTCGGTGCCTCGATGTCGTTGTCCGTGATGTTGGCGGTCGCCGAAGCGGTTCCGACCGACACCGCCGCATTGCTCGAGTTGGAGATCTGCACGATCACCGTTTCCGTCGGTTCCAAGTCGGAGTCGTTCGTGACGAGCACCGTCAGCGTCCCCGTGCTGGCACCGTTCGCCACGCTGATCTGGGCGTTGGCCGCGATCGCCGTGTAATCCGATCCGGACATCGCCGTGCCCGTCCCCAGATCATCCAGATCGAACGTGATCGCCGAACCGGTGTTGTTCGTCTTGGTGAGCGTCACCGTATAGACGATGTTGACCGGACCCGTCTCATCCCCGTGCGTGGTCGTCGACAGATCGGCCGTCGCCGTGTCGTTGTCGGTGATGTTGGCGGTCGCCGAGGCCGTGCCAATCGTCACCCCCGCGTTGCTCGAATTGGAAATCTGGGCAATGACCGTTTCGGTCGCTTCCAGCAGGGAGTCATTCGACACCACCACCGTCAGAGTTCCCGTATTTGAGCCGTTCGCCACGCTGATCTGGGCGTTGGCCGCGATCGCCGTGTAGTCCGATCCCGAACTGGCCGAGCCGGTGCCAAGATCATCCAGATCGAACGTGATCGCCGAGCCGGTGGTGTTCGTCGCACTGAGCGTCACCGTATAAACGATGTCGACCGGCCCCGCTTCATTCCCCTGTGTGGTCACCGACAGATTGGCCGTGGCCGAGAAGGCCGGTGCCGACGTATTCAGCAGGACGCTCAGAACTCCTGACGTGGTAAAGTCGGCGGTGATGAGATCGGCCTTGCCATCATTGTTGAGGTCGCCCGAGGCGAGGCCGTAGGGAGTTCCCGCGGTGTAGCCGGTCATGGAGGAGAAGACACCCGCGCCATTCCCGAGCAGGACGCCCACATTGGGGATCCCCGTGTTGGAAGTTGCCAGATCATCTTTGCCGTCGCCGTTGAAGTCATCCAGGACCACGGTCCAGGGATTGGCAGTGGCACCACTCAACGTAATGAGTGTCGGAGCGGCAAAGCTTCCCAGTCCATTGCCGACCAACAGAGCCGCGTTGTTCTGCCCGTTATTGGCAATGACGAGATCAATCTTTCCGTCTCCGGTGACGTCCCGCGCCACAATGTCAGTGGGACTGGTACTGCCAGTCCCCGTTGCGAATGTGGTGAGCGCACCGAATCCGCCCAATCCATCCCCCAGTCGCACGCCAACGCCGGTCGTTGAGAAAACCGCAGCGAGATCGAGATTGCCGTCGCCGTTGAAGTCCCCCACCGCCTCGGCATAGGGAAATGATCCGGCTCCCATGGAGACGGCCGTCACGGCAGCAAACCCGCCCGATCCATTTCCCAGCAGGAGGCCCACCGAGGTTCCTGCGGCATCGGAGACGAGCAGATCCGGCTTGCCGTCTTTATTCATGTCCGCCACCGTCACCGACTCCGGGCCCACACCGGCCCCAAAGTTGGTCGCCCCTCCAAACCCGCCCAGGCCGTTGCCCAGAAACACGCTCACATTGCCCGTTGTCGAATTGGAGGCCACGAGATCCTCCTTGCCGTCGCCGTTGAAGTCTCCGGTTGCCAAGGCGGTGACAAGATTCCCCGCCGTCAAAATGGTTGTGGATGAAAAACCACCCGAGCCATTGCCGAGGAGCACCTTAACATTGTTGGATGCGCCGGTGCTCAGGGCGACGGCGACATCCTGATTGCCATCGGCATTGAAGTCGGAAACCAACACGAACAGCGGATCAGCCCCGACGGCGGTGTTCGTCGCCGCCGCGAAACTCAGGGTCTGGGTAACCGGGGCGGCGTTGATGTTGATTGCGGCATGCAGAACGGATTCGGCATTTGACGCCCAGCTCATCGTCACGTCGGGAGCGCCGCGCTCCGTGCTGGTCACGTAGTGGGCAAAGCCCCCGATTGTGATCGAACCCGGTTGATCGCTGATTGTTGTCTGGCCCGGCCCCGACGTAATCGTCGCCGCGGGACTGGACTTGTAGGTATCGAAGACATCCAGAACCAAGTCTCCCGTCTGGCTGGGCACATTCATTGACGACCCGAGGTTGGTGCCAAAGGGGTTGCCAAACGTCACACCGCCGGCATCCACCGGCTTCGTCTGATCAACTCCGGAATAGGCTGTCGCCGAAATGAACCGTTGCGAACTGAGCGGCTGCGTTGAGGTCATGACAATGTTCCCCGTAATCGAGGATCCACTACCCAAGGCGAGAAACCAGATCTCATCACAGGCGAGGGCTCCGTCGGTTACGGCCGCTCCCTGAGTCATCGCCATGCCGTTGAAAGTCACCGCTGTGACATCCGTCGAATTGGTATCGGAAGCCACGACGATCAGGAGCCGATCCGTCCCGGCATTCACCGTGAAGCCTGACAGCGTGTTCGAAGTGTTGTACTGCGAAGCGGACGCCCCCAACGGCGTCACCGACAGCAACACGCGCGGCTCCATCACCTGCACCACGGCACCGCGATAACCGATCGACTGCCGCGATCTCCGCGACCGAACCTGCGCGAGACGCCGTTCACGGCAGGACCGCTCCCACTGCTGACAGACGGTGGCCAGAAAACGTCCGAGAACATGACCGCGAAATTTGGGAAACCACATCTGAGTCACCTCTCCAACGGATGAGAAGAAAAATTCCTGACGGGAATGATCGGAAGAAACTGACTGGACCAAGTGGACAACGACTCGCGGGCAACCTCGCCGCCGACCGTCCCCGGGGGGCGGGCATCCTATCGGAACAATGAGGCACCCGACAGTTCCGAACTCCCCCAGCTTCTAGTTTTCCCAGCCGACTCGCTCAGCGGGCGGCGGACGCCTGTTTTTTTCGTATCTTCTTGTGGCAACAAGGCTTCCTAGGGTGCGGAGAACGCGTCCTGCGCTGTGGAGATCGTTTCCTGCGCTGTCGAGATGACGAAAACGGCTCCCGAGATGCCGATTTGGCCGGCGAGAAGGCAACCTGCGCTGTCCCGGAGCCAACCTGCGCCCGCGCAGAGGCAAGATTGGGTGGCGTGGAGGCAACCTGCGCTGTCCCGAAGCCATCCTGCGCTGTCCCAACGCCTCCACGGTCCGCGAGATGGCATTAAACGCTCTGAAAATGCCATTCTCCGCAGTCGCAGAGGCACCCTACGGGATCGTAGAGGCGGTATTTTCCGTCCCGGAGGCGACCTGCGGAATCGCGGAGGCGTCAAATGGCATCGTGGTGACCTGTTCGGCACGCCAAAAGACCTCCCCCGGATTCACGAACGGGAAGCCGACCGCGGCGAAACGGGATCAATCGATGGCGGGGGCGGTCGTCATTTGGCGGTCACCGTTTGACGGTCGTTTGGCGGGATATTGACTCTTGTCCCCCTCGCCCCTTTGGGGAGAGGGGTTAGGGGTGAGGGGCGATCGCAGGGGACGGCCCATCCTGACTCGCCTCTCACCCCCGGCCCCTCTCCCCGAAGGGGCGAGGGGAGTGGAATGGAGCGCCGTCCGAGGTGGGCCACAAATGGACGACTGCACCCTCAATGGTAAATTCTCGATTGGGGGTATTGATATTCGCAAAACGAAAAATATAAAATCGTCCCCGCATCTCGTCTCCATCACCTATCACTTCTCGGAGGCCATCATGACTGACGAACAGCGGGCGAAGTTAATGATGCAACATCGCGTTCATGGAGTGATCACCAAATATGTCGCGGATTTTCCGGCGCCGCATGTCCCGGACCTGCTTGCGGCGCTCGAAACAAACATTCACGACATTCACGCGGCGGCGGCGGTGCAAGAGGTCGGGACCGGGGCGACGACCGCGAAGCGCGCCCAGGAACGGGCCAAGCTCGTGAAGATGCTGACCAGGATCGAGAACACCGGACAGGTGATTGGCGCGGCCCTCAACGATCCGGTGATCGTCGCCCAGTTCAGTTTGGAACCGGCGTTTTCCCAGATGCCGGATGAGCAGTTGATCACGTCGGCGGATGCCCTGAAGACGGCCGCGACGCCGCTGGCGGCCGAATTTCAATCGCGCGGATTCAACGCGATCTTCCTCGCCCGCTTGCAGGCCCAGCGCGATGCCTTCCATATCTCGCTGCCTACCACGAGTACGGTCGGGCCGACCGAGATCCTCGTGCAGGAGATCGCCGCCAACGACGCGATCATCGGCGAGCTCGATGTGATCGTCGACAACGTCTGGGATGCCGACGAGCCGGCGGACGCGCCGAAACTCGCCGAATACCGCTTCGCCCGCCACGTGCTCCGCGTCCGTTCGCAACCGCTGACGGTCGTACTCACCGCGACGCGCACAGGCAATGAAGTGACGGGCGCAGTCACGCTCAGCCGCGCGGTCGAAACGGGCGATACGGTGTTGCTCCGCTGGCGCGAACAGGGCTCGGCCGGCACCTTCACCGACGGACCGATCACGACGCTTTCCGCAGGGACCACCACCGCGAACCCCTCGGTGACCGTGACCACCGCCAGCCCGGTCGAAGTCGTCGCCCGCGTCATCCTCTCCAGCGGCGGCCAGTTCGACAGCACCGTCGTGGTGGTGTGACGGCGAACGGTTGGAGTTCTCGCGGTCGCCGCCGAGCCACCTTCGCGCGGATCGGGCGCGCCCATCATGATCCATTTCTCGAAGTCCGCGATCGTGGCCTCAGAGAGTTGTTCCTTCGGAGGCATCTGGAGGTTGGCATCGGCATAGCGAATGGCGCTGAGCAGCAGGCTTTTTCGAACATCCCCCGGCACCACGGCCGCTGCCCGATCGCCGCCCCGGCGGATTCCCGCGCGAGTATCGAGCAGCAGTCCGCCTTCAATGTCCTTCGCCTTCGCCGAGTGGCAGGCATGGCACTTTTCGACGAGCACGGGCCGGATGCGTTTCTCGAAGAATTCGAGGCCCTCTTTGGTCTGCGCGTCCGACTGCGCCGGCGCCGCGGCCGGCAGCGCAACTAAGAATCCCGCCGCATGGCGAGGGCCAGCAATTCGCCGTCGCCTGGTTCCGGCTCGCCGTCCAGCCATCGTGACGCAGCGGCGCCCCATTGTTCACGCGCCGGCTGATTCATGCTTCACCCCTCGCCATCGGCGGCGCGAGCCGACGCTCACGGCACTCCAGCAGGGCGCGCCGCAGCCGGAACAATTGCTGGCGAACATCCGTCGCCGAACGTTCCAAGCGGCCAGCGATCACTCCCGGACTGACTTCCTCAAAGTACCGCAGCTCCAGCAATCGCCGCCCGCTCTCCGGCACCTTTTCGAGGCAAGACCGCAGCGCGGCAAGCCGGTCCTCGTCTGCGGTTTCCGCCAAAGGATGCAGCTCCTCCGGCGAAGCGGCGAGGAGCAACTCGGTCGCATGATCGGACAGGATTCGCTGGCGACGATGTTCCTTTCGCAGCGCATTCGCCACCAGCCGCCGAGCGATGCCGCGCACCCACGCGCCGAAATCTTCCTCGCGCCGGAATGCGTCCAGCCGCTCGTAAGCGACGAGCAACGCGTCCTGCGCAATGTCATCCACAGCTTCCGCCCGAATTCCGAGCGAACGAATGAAGGCGCGCAACCGCGATTGTTCGCGCCCCACCTGCTCCATGAACCATTCGGTGTCACTTGAGGAATTCATCGATCTCGGCCAAGGGACCGTGTTGCTTTATCAAGATATTGTCGCAACACGGACGTCCGCTACCAACGCCCTGCCGAAATGTCACAAAAAGCGAACCGGCGTCTTGGCCTGTGTCTAATGTGAGTCAGAAATAGCCGTGGAGTTTGCGACTCCACACAGGCTTTCTCCCTGCGGCGGCGTACTCACGATTGGTGCCGCTCCCGCCCCATCGAAAATATTCTGGTCGGACTGGCCGTCGTGCTTTGCAGATCAACCGAATGAACAATGAAAAATGCCCGGCGGGGAACCCCGACGGGCAAATGTCGTCCTTAGATTCCGGCGAAACGGCGGAGTCGTTGGGAAATGTCAATCGGGGCGACAAGACGCCTATTGAACTTTTTATCGCCGGCGTCCAGGGCTAGAAAACCGCCCTGCGGAGCGTTTTTGCCGGAGCATCGCCTGCTGAACTAGTGCGATTTGCGGCCTATCTCGGTTGAGTTTGGTGCGGAAGTTTCAAAGTCACTGGTTGCTTCTTCAGTGGCGATCGGTGATTATCTCGATTGCATTGGCCGTTTTTGCCGTCCGTCCTGCCGATCTAGGCCGCGTGCGGCTCACTTAACTGTTCGACTTATCCGGTTGGCCGCGTAGCGGCCTTGTGATAGTAGCCCGGGTTTCAAGGCCTGCACCGCTCCTGACCCCAATCCATAATCCACCCCACCTTCTCTCATGAACACATCCTCCGGACAAATGCCTGCAAAATGTCATGACCCGATTGATATTGGCAATGTGCGCATCAAGAACCGCATTGCCCGCTCGAGCCTGGCGGGCATTACAGATGGCGAGTTCGGCGAGGTACTGGAGCCGCGCATCGGGTTCGAGGAGACCTTTGCCCAGGGTGGGGTGGGCCTCATCATCTCATCGCATGTGCCGATCCGTGCGGACGGGCGTGTGCTCCCAAACTACGCCATGATCGATCATGACGATCGCATTGACGAATGGAAGCGGCTGGTCAAGGCTGTGCATGCCCACGACACCAAATACTTTCTCCAGCTCTCGCACTCGGGCCGGCAGCAGGACCTCGGTGGCATTCAAAACATCAATTACGGCCAGGGCAAGCTGGACATGCGGCCGCCGTCGCCGGGGTCGGTTGCCGACCCTTTTCATGGGCTGACCGGCAGGATGCTGGATGTCGACGGCATGAAGCAAATGGTGCAGGACTTCATCGCCGCGGCGCGGCGCGCTGCCGCCGCGGGTGTGGACGGCCTCGAGTTGCATTCTTCCAATGGCTACTTTTTCACCCAGGTGATCAGCAGTTCGTCGAATGACCGTGCGAAACATGACCCGAATGACCCTTACGGCGGTGAACTCAGGAACCGCTTTCGCTTCTGGGATGAAGTGATTCGTGGGATCAAAAACGATCCTGAAACCCGTCACCTGCCTCTGATCGTGAAGCTGAGTGTGATCGAGGATGCCAGCGCGCTCCGCCCCTGGCGGCCAAAGGGAAATACGATTGAAGAGTCCATTCAGGTGGCCAAGTGGTCCGAGGAAGCGGGGGCCGATGCCATCGAAGTATCGGCAGGCGACATTTTTCCTCACCCGCGAAATCCGGCGGGTTATCTCAACACACGAATTCTCAGGGAAACCTATGCCCGGCTGCGCACGCGCGGAAAATACAGCCGCCTCAACTTCTGGATGTTCAACTATTTGCCCTTCATCCCTCGCCTAGCCTGGGAGCGGCGTCTTCGCGACAAACTCTATGCGACCTTCTGGCAGTACTTGCTTGGCAAACGGCCCGAGCCGGATTCGTGTGACGCCGCGTGGCGCAAGTTGCAGGGCCTGCTCGCGGAGTCATCACGGCAAATCAAGGTGAACCTCAAGCAGGCCAAAGTGCTTTGCACCGGGGCGTGGCAGACGCTCGGCCCCATCCAGGCGGGCCTTCAGAACGGAGACTTTGATATGGTCACCAGCGCCCGCACGTGGATGGCGAATCCGACGATGCCCGGGAAACTCGCCGCGGCGTCGGCGATGGGCGAGAAGGATTTGGAGCCCGAGCGGCCCTGCACCATGTGCAACAACTGCCTGATGGCGGCAGCGGTGCATCGCGCGTCATGCCAGGACGAGACCCGTTTCCTGCCCGGCACCCGTGAGGAACAGCGGGAGATCATGAGACACGGCACTGCGAAGCAACGCGAAGAAATGTGGCGCTCCGCGAAAAACTTCATGCTGGCGGCTGACAAGCTGCTCTACACGCGGAAACCGGGAGACAAGAATTGTTGACCAAGTGTGTAGCCGGAGTGCGACGGCGGAGTTCGGAAGTCAGAAGTGGGCCTGAGAAAGTAGGGTTGAAGTCGAGAAACCGATCCGAACCACCCGCTGCACGTGACGAGCCCACTGAGGCTATAGTGATAACATGGAGCCGAGCGACCCGCACGTGAGCTATGCCGTTCGGTATGATCGTCTGAAGTCGCGAACCGCAGGTCTGCGAAACTGGTCCGGTCCGACACACCGAAGCGCGACCTGTCAGGTGCATCTCTCGCCGTTATGGCCGGGTACACGACGCCAAGATTAACCGACGCTGACACCTAGGAGGCAGTCTCGCAATCGAGAATCTTCGCAAGCCACTCCTCTTCAATTTCGCTTCTTCTTCAAGTACGCGTCGGCCATGCTTTCGCCCAACAAGAGCGTTCCCTTGGTTCCGAAATGCAGTCGCGCGTGAGGCAATTCCGACGTCTTGATGATCGTGATGCGCGGATCGGTGCGAGCCAGTTCGTTGAGCGCGGCGTTGACCGGTTCGATGTTGCGCCACGGGGCGTTCTTGTGTTGCCCGGAGATGAACCAGGCGAGTTCGGGCTGCTTGAGGTCCGCTCGCGTCTGGTCGATCAACTGCTTCAACCACTTGGCGTTGTTGTTGGCGTACGGCCCGAAGTAGGTGTCGTTCTCGCCGGTGTGCCAGAAGATTCCGTCGATGCTGCTCTCGAAACCTTGCTGCTTCAGATCGTCCTGAGCCGCACGGATGAAGCTGATGAGCTTCGGATAGAGATTGCGATGTAACTCGGCCGAGCCGTTGGGAAACCAGTCGGGGCCTTGCGCTCCGCTGTGCGTGAACTTGACGATGGCCACTCCCTCGTTCGCATCCAGCGACTTCCGCAATCGAGCACCGAAGCTCAGTTCGGGTCCGAAGTTGCCGAGATCGTCCACTGGGCCGAGCGGTTCCCAGCCGGTTGACGACTTCACTCCGCCACCCAGCGAGTAACGAAACAAGATGTTTCGTTGATCCTTGGCAAAGGACTCGTAGCTCGGCTGCTGAGCGAATTCGGAGACGAACGAATCCTCACCTTCCATGTTGCGTTGACCGGCCAGCACGAACAGTCGCACTCGGGCTGGCTTGGCGATCAGCAGTTCGTTTTTGAAGCGGCGATCGGTCGCTGCCAGTGGCTGCCCGATGTCGCGGAGATACGCGGCCGCGAAGGCTTCGCCCATCTGAAGCTGACCCTGAGTGCCGAAGTGATAGTGCGGCTGTCCGCTGCCCATGACCTCGAACGCGAGATGCGACGTCGGCACCCAGCGCAAGAGCGGATCGGCCTTCAACACTTGCTCTTGCTGCTGGCGCAGGATGCCGAGGTTGCTGCGGTGATCCATCCCCCAGATCCCCTTTTCGCTGACCTCGGCGATGTACCACTTCAACTCCGGAGCCTTCAGGTCTGCTCGCAGCCGCGCGACGAGCTTCGTCAGCCCGTCGGCGTATTGCTTGTACAGATTGCGGTCGAGCATGTCGTTCTCGCCCTGATGCCACATCACCGCTTCAAGCCGATGGCGAACGCCGCGCTTGTCCAATTCTTGCAGCGACTCGCGAATGAGCTTGAGCGTTCGCGGGTAGAGCTTCTGCCCCTTGTCCGGCGCATCGGGATTCCAATCAAAGGCGACCGTCGTCCCACCAACCGCCGACTTGATGATGGCAATCGGGAATTGAGCGTGCTTCCGAACTCGTCGAGCAAACGTCACTTCCGGCCCAAACGACCGCAGCGGCTTCAACGGAATCCAGCCATTGGAGGCTTCTTCGCCATCGCCCAGGATGTACGAGTAGAGGACGTCGCTCTGCGGCTCGCCCGCGCCTTTGAAGTTCGGATAGTCGTCGATGCGATCGGCATGCGCGTCCGCTCCCACCATGTTGGACTGACCGGCGAAGAGGAACACTCGCGTGACCTCCTCGGCGATGGCGGAACTATTTGTCACGAAGGCCAACGCCACCAATGCCAGTGCGGCCAGGATTGATTTTCGAAAAGACGGATTCACGGAGTTCCTCATTTCGTGGTCGGAAGTTTGTTGCTGCGGCCGGTGGCTTTGGATTGTTCGAGAAGTGCTTTCAGTTCGGTCACGATTTCAGGACGCTCAATCGAGAGGTTCTTCGTCTCGCCGGGATCGGTTTCGAGATTGTAGAGCTGGCCTGGCGCGTCGGTGGCAGTGTCGGGCAGAAGGAACGGCTTGAGGCCGGGGTCGTTCTCGTAGCGATTGCCGCCGGAGCCGGTGTGGTCGAGGTATTTCCATTCGCCGCGACGAATCGAAAGTGTGCGTTGTCCGCCGAAGGCTTGCTGCACGAGATAGGGACGGATCGGTGCCTGGTCCTCGCGAAGCCATGCGGGCAGCATGTTGAAACTG
>JANODP010000102.1:0-21659 GCA_031412755.1 Schlesneria sp.
CAGTTTCAACATGCTGCCCGCATGGCTTCGCGAGGACCAGGCACCGATCCGTCCCTATCTCGTGCAGCAAGCCTTCGGCGGACAACGCACACTTTCGATTCGTCGCGGCGAATGGAAATACCTCGACCACACCGGCTCCGGAGGCAATCGCTACGACAACCATCCGGGACTCAAACCGTTTCACCGGCCCGACACGACCCCCGATGCGCCCGGCCAGCTTTACAACCTCGCCACCGATCCAGGCGAGACCACGAACCTGTACGATGCCCGGCCAGAACTCGTGGGCGAACTGAAAGCACTTCTGGATCAATCCAAAGCCAGTGGCCGCAGCCGACCGCTTCAACCATGAATCAGAAGGAACCATATTCCATGAGACAGTCTTCAATCCTGACCGGCACTCTGTTGGCAGTCCTGCTGGTCGCGTCCAGTTCAGTTATGGCGCAGTCCAAGCCGCTGCGCGTCTTCATTCTCGCCGGCCAGTCCAACATGGAGGGCCATGCGAAAGTCGAGACCTTTGATTACATCGGCGACGATGCCGCGACGGCTCCGTTGTTGAAGCAGATGTGCGGCGCGGATGGCAAACCGACCGTGTGCGAGGGAGTTTGGATTTCGTACTTCACCGGATCGGGAAATGAGAACGGCGAAGGGCACGGCAAGCTGACGGCCGGTTACGGCTCACGGCGGAACCCCAAAGAAGACGGCGGCAAGATTGGGCCCGAGTTCACGTTCGGCCTCACGATGGACGCGGCGTTTGACGAACCGGCGCTCATCATCAAGACCGCTTGGGGCGGCAAGAGCTTGCACACCGATTTTCGCTCGCCCAGCGCCGGGCCCTATGTCTTCAACGAGACGCAGCTCGCGAATTTCCAAAAGCAGGGCAAGGACATCGACGCTGTCTCCGTCGCGAAAGAGAACGAGACCGGCTGTTACTACCGACTCATGCTTGAGCATGTGCGGCATGTGCTGAGCGACATCAAACGTGTGTGCCCGGCCTATGACGAGAAGCAGGGCTTTGAGATTTCTGGCTTCGTCTGGCTGCAAGGCTGGAACGACCTCGTCGATTCCGGCGTGTACCCCAATCGTCACAAGCCCGGCGGCTACGACGCCTACAGCACGGTGATGGCTCACTTTATCCGCGACGTGAGGCGCGACCTGAATGCGCCGCGCATGCCGTTCGTGATCGGCGTGCTGGGCGTCGGCGGTGCGAAGCCGAACGAGCAGACCATCGAGTTCCGCAAGGCGATGGCCGCGCCGGCATCGCTGCCGGAATTCAAAGGCAACGTGATCCCCGTCGAGACCGCGCCGTTCTGGTCCGAGGAACTCGGAGCCATCGCGGACAAGCACGACAAGGTGCGTCAGATGAGCTTTTACCTCAATTCAAAGCACAAAGACCACGCCAACGCCGATGGCAAGATGACCGACGAACAAAAGCGAGAATACGTCAAAGACTTCGAGGCGAAACTCATCTCGCCTGAAGAAGCGGCGATCTGGAAACGCGGAGCCTCAAATGCCGGTTACCACTACCTCGGCTGTGCGAAGACCTTCGCCCTGATGGGCCGTGCGTTTGCCGAGGCGACGCTCACCATGCTGAAGGACCAGGATCGCCGAAAATGACTCCCGGACAGCACGAAAGGCCGACGTTCCCAGAAGATCACCCAAGTCCTGCCGACTGTGGCGACAACATTCCGAGGCTCTCCATGAAAAATCTAATTGTGCTGGCGTGCTTGATTCCGGCGGTCTGTTCGGCGGAGGAGATTCCGCCACGTCCGTTCAACGTGCTGTTCATCGCCGTCGATGATCTGCGACCGGAGTTGGGTTGCTATGGCCACCGGATCGTCAAGACGCCAAACATCGACCGGCTCGCCGCGCGCGGCATCGTCTTCGATCGAGCCTATTGCCAGCAGGCCGTTTGCAGTCCCTCGCGCACGGCGATCATGACCGGCTTGCGGCCTGACGTGACGAAAGTCTGGGATCTGGAAACGCACTTCCGAGCCGCTCGACCGGATTGCGTCACGCTGCCGCAGCACTTCAAAGCGAACGGCTACCACTGCTCGGCGCTCAGCAAGATTTATCACAGTGGCTTTGAAGATGGTCGCTCGTGGAGTGAGCCGCACTGGTATCCCAAAGGCCGAGCGGTCGATACCGATCCCGTCGATTGGACGAAGCAGATCGTCACGAGACACGGCATCGACGTTGAGGAATTCGCGAACCCGTTGCAGGACGGCTCGAAGGATGCGAAGGGGCGAACAAAGAGAGGACCGGCCTTCGAGGTCAGCCCCAAGAGCGACGACGAATTGCCCGACGGAGTGACCGCTGCCGAAGCCGTGAAACGCATTCATCGGCTCAAGTCGCAATCGCAGCCGTTCTTTCTGGCGGTCGGATTCTTGAAGCCGCATCTGCCGTTCGTCGCACCGAAGAAATACTGGGATCTCTACGAGCCTGACCAAATCCCCGTGCCCACGATTGATCATCTCCCGACCGGCGCGCCCGAGTTCGCCGGTCACACCAACGGCGAGCTGCACAACTACCCCGGCGTGCCGAAGGGAGATCCGATCCCCGCAGACTTCGCTCGCACGCTGCGTCACGGCTACTACGCCTGCATCAGTTACACCGATGCTCAAGTCGGTCGGTTGCTGGATGCGTTGGAGCAAGCGAAGGTGCTCGACAACACGATCATCGTGTTGTGGGGCGATCATGGTTGGCAGCTTGGTGACCACGGCTTGTGGCACAAGCCCTTCGGTTCCGTAGGCCGATGCTCTATCCAATTGAGCTAGGGGTGCAATTGAGAACGAATCCAAGTGTCTTTCCGGGAACCACAACAAACTTCCAAAGCCTTCGGAGACTTTGAAAGCTTTCGAATGGGTGCTAAGAACCTGCTCTTGAATACGTTTGCACTTCAACGGCAGGAGTCTATCGAAAACGGGTACTCACGCAAGAGACATACGGTCGTTGTCCACGGTTCTGACCAGATTCAATCTACGTTAGCTCGACTTTTGCCATGATTATTGGGGTTTGGATGAGATTGGACTGATCAAGTCCAGGAAGCCTCCTTGTGAGGCGACTTTGGTTGTTGCGGCAGAGTTCACTTGAGCAAGGAGGCTCCCGTGGAAGTTGTACCGGATATGGTGCGGGGTTGACGGCCTCGTGTGGGGCGGGATTGGGTGAGACGGTGTTTCCCCAATTTGTCACACTGCTGTTCGAGGCCGTGTTGACGACGGGGTGGCGAACAGTCAGTCGCGCGCGGCGTGTCGTGGGTGAGTTGGCGCGTGCGAACTCTTCGTCGTATCACCGCCCGCTGTCGATGCGGCGGTGGTCGATGGGGAGTTTGGCTCGACCGCTGGCGGCGGCGATCTTCGACGCGTTCTTTTCGCCAGGCGTCGTCTGTCGTTCGTGTTTTCGGGAAACGGCGACTATGCCAATCGCGTGCTGACGCGGTTCGCGCGGCGGCATGAGATACGCCTGACATTGGTCAGCCGCCTTGATGCCGACGCCGCGTTGTACGCCGCCCCGCTCGGAAGTCTCATCCGCAACCGCGAGCGGCATAACACTGACCCCGTGATGGCAAAAGTCCAGCTCAGTCCGCCTTCGGTCCTGCGCTGGATTCAAGGCATCTCGAACAGGAACGACTCAACCGGTCGGCGGGTCTGTCCGGGCGTGACCGCCGGGTAGCCGTACCAGAACAGCCCGACCACTCGCTGCCGCGCGGGGTCGATGTTCAGGAGCTTGAAGAAGTCGGGATGCCGCGTGACGTCGCCCGTGGACCACTTCGTGCCGATCCCCGCCGACCACAGGGCGAGTGAGAGATTCTGGACGAAACAGCAGCAGGCCGCGTAATCCTCCTCGCGCCGAAAGGGATTGTCGGCGAGATCGCAGGTGACGGTGAGCCAACCGGGAACCTCGGACCACTTTTTCCGCTTGGACTCCGCGTCCACCGGTCCCTTGGTCGCGGCGATGATTTGCGAGTTGAGTTCGATCACCGCCCGCGCCGTCTCGGGCCCGAGCCAGATCACGTGCCAAGGCTCGGTCTTCTTGTGATTGGGTGCCCAGCGAGCGGCATCCAGCGCCGCAAGCACCACCTCACGCGGCGGCAATTCGGGACGAAACGCCCCGATCGTCC
Source organism: Schlesneria sp. (assembly GCA_031412755.1). Lineage (GTDB taxonomy): Bacteria > Planctomycetota > Planctomycetia > Planctomycetales > Planctomycetaceae > Schlesneria. The sequence goes on from JANODP010000102.1 coordinate 4,118, forward strand.
GGCGTCCGCAAATCACATCACGCACCACCGCAGCCACACCAACAGCGACGTCGTCAATCACGCTCCGCCCCCTCTCTTGCTCTTACTCATAATCTTACTCGTAATCTTACTCTTACTCGCCTGCCCCGTTTCCAGAGGACCAAAGGGAGTAAGATTAGGAGTAAGATTATGATTATGAGTAAGAGGCATTTACTCAGGCAGCCTACTCACCACCCACTATCCCGTCTGCGGAATGTCCATCAGTTTGGCGAACCGGTCCAGCACCCGCCGTTTGAGCGGAGCAAACCCCGGCTCGTCGAACTCGCCCGATTCGACGAGGTTGAACGCGGCGACGCGGGCCTCTTCGAGAACCGCCTTGTCGCGCACCAGGTCCGCCACGCGCAGCGGCATCGCGCCGCTTTGTCGTGTGCCGAGGACGTCGCCCGGGCCGCGCAGCTCGAAATCGACTTCGGCGATCTGAAAGCCGTCGGAGGTCGATTCCATCGCCGCCAGACGCTTGATCGCCTCGGGCGAATCGGCCTCGCTGAACAGGAAGCAGTAGCCCTGAAAGCGGCCGCGCCCAATCCGGCCGCGTAACTGGTGAAGCTGCGACAGACCGAATCGCTCCGCTTGAAAGACGACCATCAGCGTCGCATTCGGCACATCGACGCCGACCTCAATCACCGTCGTCGCGACGAGGACGTTGAGGTCTCCGTTGCGGAAGGCGGTCATCGTGGCGGACCGCTCGTCGCGGTCGAGTTGTCCGTGCGCGAGGCCGATCTGAAACTCCTTCAGTTCGCCGGTCGAGAGTGTGCGAAAGACCGACTCGGCACTGGCGACCGCATCGACGCCGATGGGGAGCGATGCATCTTCTTCGACACGCGGACAGACGACATACGCCTGCCGGCCCTCGCGCAAGCCCTGCTTCACGAAATCCCACGCCTTGCGCGCGGCGGCGCGGTTGCCGATGCGGCTGGTGACGATCCGCTGGCGACCCGGCGGCAGTTCGTTCATCAGCGTCAGGTCGAGATCCCCGAACTGCGTCAGACACAAACTGCGCGGGATCGGCGTCGCGGTCATCACGAGCACGTGCGGCGAGGCGTCGCTGGCCGAGAACTTCGCCCGCTGTTGCACGCCGAACTTGTGCTGCTCGTCGATGATGGCCAGCCCGAGCTTGTGAAAGGTCACGGCCTCCTGGATCACCGCCTGGGTGCCGATGATCAGTTGCACCCCGCCGCTGGCGATCGCCGCCAGCGTGTCGCGTCGCTGGGCCGCCGTCAGTTGTCCGGTCAGCAGCCGTCGTTCCACACGGCTCTGTGCCAACAGGGCATCGATCGTCTGCCAGTGCTGCTGCGCGAGGATCTCGGTCGGAGCCATGAGCACCGCCTGCGTCCCGGCCGCGATCGCGACCAGCATCGCGTAGACCGCGACGGCCGTCTTGCCCGCTCCCACGTCGGCCTGCAGCAGCCGGTGCATGGCCTGGTCGCGAGCCAGATCGGCGACGATCTCACTCACCGCGCGATCCTGTCCCGCCGTGAAGCGAAACGAAAACAGTCGCCGAATCCGGGCGTCGATCTTGGCGGAGTTGGGCAGCGGCGTCGCGCGAGTCGCCTGCTTCCAGACGCGGCGGCGCAACGCGATCGCGATCTGAAACTCCAGCAGATCGTCGAACAGGATGCGGTGCCGCCCCGCTTCGTACTCGTCGAGCGTTCTCGGCAGATGAACCTGCGTCAGGGCCGGGCCGATCGCCGGAACGCGAGCCCGGTCGCGGAACGATTCGGGCAGATACTCGGGGACGAGCGGCGCGAAGTCCTCGACGACGTTTCGCATCACGCGCCGCATCTCGTACTGCAACAACCCTTCCGTCAGACCGTAACGGGGCAGGATGCCGCCCCCCGCCGCACCGTCCCCTTCGTCGTCGCTCAGCCATTGCACGCGCGGGTTCGAGAACTCCCAACGCCGCAGGTTGAACTTCGGTTTGCCGGAAAAGAGGACGCGCTGCCCCACCTCGAACTTCCGCAGCATGAACAACTGGTTGAACCAGACTCCGCGCACAAAGCCGCCGTCGGATTGAAGCAACACGGCGACAATGATCATTCCTTTCGCGGTCTCTTTCGCATCGCGATCGACCACGATTCCAGAGACGGTCTGCAATGCGTCGGGTTTCAACTCGAAGACCGACACGACGCGCGTCAGGTCGAGCACGTCGCGCGGCAGGTTGAGCAGCAGGTCATCGACGGTCAGCAGGTTCAGTTTCGCCAGCAACTCGGCCCGAGTTGGCCCGACGCCGCGCACGAATTGCACGGGCGTCAGCAACGGATCGTCGGTGGCATCGAGCGGCATGATCGCGAATCGTCAGAGGGCGGTTTGGGAGACGCACGGGGAGACGCACAGATTGTGAGACTCTCGAATTCGCCCGTCGAGTCTCACCGTCCGGCGGAGTGGGGTCATCGCCCCGACCCGGCAACGGGGATGGCGAATCTGCGACGGCTCGATCTTTTGCAATCTTCCAGAGGGTGCAGTCGTCAATTGGTGGTCATCTTCCGATCCCCTCGCCCCCGTTTTCGGGGGAGAGGGGCAGGGTGGCCTGATGAAAAGGCTTCAGATCCGAGTGAATTGGGCGGTTGGGGAGATCGCGAACTTGTTGCGGTTTCCTCTGCCATCCGTGCCCCGGCTCTGCCATCCGTGCGAAGCCGATTGAAAGGGAAAAAACGTACGGATGGCAGGGCCAGAGCACGGATGAGTCATGACAAACGGAGCAATTCAGGACTCGGTGGTTGAAAGACCGTTTCAACAGGTCACCTAACCTCTCCCCCCGAAAACGGGCGGGAGAGGGGACCTGAAAAGATGACCACCAAGGAGCGACTGCACCCTCTTCCAGATCGCGCGGGACCATCCGTTCGCAAACCACGGGCTCACACGTCACTATTCGCAGGTTGGCGACGCCACAGGTTGACGAATTATTCTGAAGACCTCGCACGTTGTTCGCCGGAAGTCGGTTTGAGAAGTGCGCTGGCGTGAAGGCGATCGGCATGTTGGCGGGAATGCGAACTCTATTCGACGGTGACGAGGCCGCTCGCGGTGCGCTGGTCGAGCGGTTGACGCGGGTCGGGTTTCGCGAGGCCGTCGGCGCGGCGAGTCGGCTGTGCGGGTTGATCGATGCGCGGCTGACCGCGGACCTCGCGGCCGACAGTCTGCACAAGCTGATCGGGCTGCTCTCGGAAGTGGCCGATCCGGACGCGGGGCTGATCGACTTCGAGCGTTTCGTCCGGCGGGCCACCGACCGGGTGGAGCTGTTTCAGTTTCTCGACGACAATCCGCGGGCCATTGAAGTGCTGGTCCGGCTGTTCGCCAGCAGTCGGTATCTCACCGAGACGGTCCTGCGGAACCCGCAAACCCTGAGAGAGTTGACCCGACACCGCCGACTGGCCGATTTGAAGAGTCGCAACGAGTTCCTGGAAGGGGCGTTGTCGGTCGTCGGCTCGGCTCCCGACAACGCCTCGCGGCTGGACGCCCTGCGGCGGTTTCAGCGTTGGGAACTGCTGCGAATCGGCGCGTGCGATGCCTTCGGTTTGATTGACCTGCGCGCGGCAACGGTGCAACTCAGTCTGCTGGCCGACAGTCTGGTTCAAGCCTGCCTGACGCTGGCCGGTCACGAGCTGATGCTGCACTCGACCAACGTGACCGTGTTGGCGCTGGGCAAGCTCGGCGGCGAGGAGTTGAACTACAGTTCGGACATCGATCTGGTCTTTCTCACCGACAGCAGTCCGACGGAGTCGGTGCCGATCGCCCAGCGACTGGTCAAGGCCCTGCAGGACTCGACGGGCGAAGGCTTCCTGTACCGCGTGGACGTTCGTCTGCGGCCGTGGGGCCGGTCGGGAGAACTCGTCACCACGATTCCGTCGTACCTCGAATACCTCAAGTCGCATGCCGAGCTGTGGGAGAAGCAGGCGTTGCTCAAAGCGCGGGTGATCGCGGGATCGAAAGAGCTGGGCCGCGAGTTTCTGCGTCGCGCGGAGCCGTTCATTTTCGGAGCCGCTCCCGAGGACGTGCGCGAGTCGGTGCGCGAGGCCAAGCAACGGATCGAGGCCGACCTGCGCCGGCGCGGTCGCGAGTGGGGCGAGGTCAAACTCGGAACCGGTTCGATCCGCGACGTCGAGTTCGTCGTGCAGGCCCTGCAACTGGTTCACGGAGCCGAACACCGGCACGTCCGCACGCCGAACACGCTCGACGGGCTGGTCCGATTGACCGACGCGGGCATCCTGCAAGCCGACGAGTACCGGAGGCTGACCGATGGCTACGTCTTCCTGCGGACGATCGAACACTCGCTGCAACTGATGAACAACCGGCAGGAGCACTCGCTGCCGACCGACCCGCGCGAACTGGCGTCGCTCGCCCGGCGACTCGACTTTGCCAGCGCGGACCAGTTGCTGGCTCACTTCGATGCCCACCGCGAATCGATCCGCGCGATCTTCATCAAGTATCTCTCGCACGAGGGGGCGCTGACCGATCCGATCACGACTTTGCCGATCGCCGAACCCAAACAGGTCCGGCGGCCCAGCCTGGAAACATACGATTCCGCCTTCACCGACGCCGAACGGCGGGAACACACGAAGCGGCTGGCCGAAGTGGACCACGAGCATCCCGTGCGCGTCGCCGCGGAATGGTTCGATTCTTCTCGCCTGAGCCCCGCCAACCGGTTTGCGCCCGGTTCGGGGATCTCGACGCTGGCCGACGCCGGGGAGACTTCCATGCTTCACGGTGCGGGACAGTGGCGTGTCACCGTGCTGGGACACGACTGCCCCGGCGAGTTGTCGATGATTTGCGGCCTGCTGTTCGCCTACGGCTTTGACATCGTGACCGGCTTCGTCTCGACCGACACGCGACCGCGAGCCGACAGCGCGCGCGAACGGGTTCCGCACAGCTTCGTCGACGTCTTCGACGTGCGTTCGGCCGTGGAGGTGATGCCCGAGGTCTGGCAGCGCTACGCGGACGATCTGACCGAACTGGTCCTGATGGCGCGAAGCGGTCGCGGGGATGAGGCGCAGGGGCTGCTGGCCAAGCGCGTTGCCGAGGCCCTCGAAGACGCCCCCGACACGGCGACGAAACCGGCTCCGCTGGAAGTCTGCTTCGACAACGAGGCCCACGAGCGCGCGACGGTCCTGCACATTCGCGGCGACGACACGATGGGCTTCCTGTACGAACTGTCGAACGCGCTGACGCTCAGCGGAGTCAGCATCGAACAGGTCACGATCCGCGCCGAGGCACGCCGTGCGTTCGACACACTGCTCGTGACGGACGCGCACTCGGGCGGGAAGATTCTCGACCCGGCGCGGCTTCAGGAATTGCAGGCGGCCGTGGTGCTCATCAAGCACTTCACGCATCTGCTTCCCGCCGCGCCCAACCCCAGGGCCGCGCTGCTCCACTTCCGGACCTTTCTGCGCGACCTGTTTCGTCGGCCCGACTGGATCGATCAGTTGTCGTCGCTCGAACGGCCCGAGGTCCTGGCCGCGCTGGCTCAACTGCTCGGCGTCAGTGACTTCCTGTGGGAAGACTTCCTGCGGCTGCAGTACGCCAACCTGTTCCCCGTCCTGCACGATATCGCGGGATTGCAGCAGGCACGATCGAAATCGCAGTTGGCCGACGCGCTGAACGCCGTGCTGGGTTCCGCCGCCTCGCCCGACGAACGACGGCAGCAACTGAACGAGTTCAAGGACCGGGAGCTCTTCCGCATCGACATGCGACACATTCTGGGGCACAGCGGCGCCATCGAGTCATTCGGTCACGAGATGACCGATTTGGCCGAGGTCGTCGTCGCGGCGGCCGTGGAGATTTGTCGTGCGGCGCTGGCGGATCGATTTGGTGTCCCGAGGCTCGACGACGGACGCGAGTGCCCGCTGGCCGTCTGTGCGCTCGGCAAATGCGGCGGGCGCGAGTTGGGATTTGCGTCCGACATCGAACTGCTGTTTGTCTATGCCGGCGACGGCATGACCGAAATCGCCCCCGCGGCCCCGGCCACGCCGACGGCCAACGGCCGCGAGTCGATCGCCAATGCGAGTTTCTTTTCGCGCCTCGTGGAAAACGTCAGCCACGCGATTCACTCCCGCAGTGAGGGGATTTTTCGGATCGACCTGCGACTGCGACCCTACGGCCGCGCGGGGAGTCTGGCGGTGTCGTTCGATTCGTTCCGCCATTATTTCCAGCCGGACGGTCCGGCGTGGCCTTATGAGCGCCAGTCGCTCGTGAAACTGCGGGCCATCGCCGGCGATGTGGAACTCGGTCGGAAGATGGCCGCGCTGCGCGACGAGATGCTTTACACGGGACAACCCGTCGACTTTGCCGCCATCCGTGCGATGCGCGAGCGACAGCAGCGGCAGTTGGTGGGCACCGCCGAGTTCAACGCGAAACTCAGCCCCGGCGGCCTGGTCGATCTCGAATACCTCGTGCAGGCCTTGCAGATCGATCGCGGCGCGCAGCACCCCGAACTCCGGACGACCAACACGCGCAACGCACTGAACGCCCTGCAGGGAGCCGGTGTGCTGACCGAGACGGAACACGAACGGCTGTCCGACGCCTACCAATTTCTGCGGCGGTTGATTGATTCCCTGCGAATGGTGCGCGGCGATGCCCGCGATCTGACCGTCCCACCGCTCCACTCGGCCGACTTCGACTCGCTGGCCCGTCGGCTGGGATACGGTGCTCACCCCCGGCGCCTTCAGGACGATCTGACCCGTCACGCGCGGGCCGTCACCGACCTGGTGCGATCGTTTTCGCAGAGTCGGGATTCCGATTCTTGAGAACATCCTGTGTCGCATCGCCGCAGCCGAGAGCCTCGCTTGCGTTGCACCTCGCGCGGCCTATAATCCGACGCCGGTTTGAGACTTCGGAGTCGTGACTGTCCACCGTGTGAAGTCCGGCCCGCACGGCCGAGTCAACGGTTTTTTTGAGCGAGCCAACCATGTTTTGGTTGAAGATCTTTGAAGAGTGGCTGACAAATTTTGGAGAGTGGTGCCGCAACATCTGGGTTGCCGTCTCCACGCTGCTGCTTGGCATGTGGGTCACGGCCCGCACGATGCTGATGACGTACCGCCGCAAAACCTTCACGGAAACGTACGAGTACCCCGAGGTTCCGGTTCCGGTGAAGGCCCGCTATCGCGGCTTCCACCGCTTCGACCTGACGACCTGCATCGGTTGTGAAAAGTGTGCGGTGGCGTGCCCCGTCGATTGCATCTACATCGAAAAGACCAAAAGCCCCGTCGGCAAGGGGTTTCGGGTCGATGGCTTCACGATCGACTACACGAAGTGCATGTTCTGCGCGCTGTGTGTTGAGCCCTGCCCCGTCGATTGCATCTTCATGGGGTCGAACCACGATCTCAGTTGCTTCAGCCGTGACGGGTGCATCGTGGACTACGCCAAGCTGCCGTTGGAGGTGGCCTGGGGGCAGGCCACGCTCAACCCGACGGCGGTCGCCGAATCAAAGGTGCTGTACGAGCCGGTCTGGGTGAAGGGCGAACAAAGTCCCTTCCAGTTTGCGCCCCAGGAGGAATGACCGCGGCAACTGGTGTTGTCCCGCGGTGGGGCTTAGCCGTCGCGACGGGTCTTCAGCCTGGGTGAGGCACGCGGCGTTGGTGAAAGGGTAATTCTCGATGAGCGCCAAGGTGGCACCCCGCCAGATGTTTTCGTTGGCGACCGCCAATCGAACATTGCCGTTGGTCCGTGTGATCGTCAGTGACATCGTGGAACTGTTCCGCGACGTCCGCGATCGCGAAGAACGGCTGAACAGCCTGCGACGCGACGGGCCCGGCAACAGCAGCCGGGATGACGTGTACAGCGAAGAGGTCGAGCAGATTCGCCGGGACCTCGAGAAGGATGTCGAGAAGCTGCAGGGCTTCGTCGACGAACTGCAGGAATTGGGCGTTGAGTTCAAAGACCCCGTGATGGGTCTGATCGACTTTCCCGCGATGCGGGACGGGCAGGAAGTCTGCCTGTGCTGGAAGCTCGGTGAGCCAACCATCGCTCACTGGCACACGCGAGATTCGGGATACACCGGCCGCAAGCCGCTGGACGAGTTCGACACGCACTGACCATCCCCTGGCGAACGATCGAGATCAAACACGATGACGGAAATCGTCGGTCACTTTTTGCTGTTCACCCTGGTGGCCATCGGCTTTCTGATCGCGCCCCTGCTGATCGGGAAGCTGCTGCGGCCGCGAATCCACTCGTTGGAGAAGGACGCGACCTACGAGTGCGGCGAGCCGACCATCGGCAGCAGTTACATCCAGTTCGACCTGCGGTTCTACGTCGTCGCGCTCCTCTTCATCATTTTCGATGTCGAAGTCGTCTTCTTCTTCCCTTGGGCGTCGATCTTCGGCAACGCGACGCAACTGGCTGACACACTGCTGACATCGTCTGACCGTGTGCGGCTCAGCGAACAACTTCTCAGCCTTCCCTCGGGAAGCCTCACTCCTGAGACAGCCATTTCGGCACCGACGGCCCTGATGCTCGGTTGGGCCGGATTCGTTGACGTCCTGGTCTTCTTCGCCGTGCTGATCGTCGGATTTGCCTACGTCTGGAAACGCGGCGATCTCGACTGGGTGCGGGCGGTGAGTCAGCAATCCAAACTGGCCTCGTCGGCGTCGAGCGGCTCCGGTCAGTTTTTGCCACAATCCACGCCACACACCGCCAGTTAGCGTGTGCTGCGAATCGAACAGTTCTCGGAAGGCGATATGCGCATCGAAGACATCCATCAACGGCTGGTCGACAGGTTCGGCATGGACGCCATTCGCGAACTGAAAACCGGTGTGAAAGATCCGTGGATCGAAATCGCCCCGGCGCGAATCGCCGATGTGGCCGGGTTTCTTCACGACGACGACGACATCCGCCTCGACTCGCTCAACGATCTGACGGGCTCCGACTGGCTGGAGACGGATCCCAAAAAAAAGACTCCCTGCGAACCGCACGTGGAAGTCGTCTATCACCTCTACAGCTACACGCACCGCCACTGGTGCAAGCTCAAGGTCAAGTTACCTCGCTGGCGCGATGGCGTCGCGGGCGAACTGCCCGAACTTCCGAGCGTCTCGCACGTCTGGAGCATCGCCGACTGGCATGAGCGGGAAGCCTACGATCTGGTCGGCATCTTCTTTACGAACCACCCGAACCTGCGTCGGATTCTGTGCCCCGAGGATTGGGAGGGCCATCCGCTCCGCAAGGACTACGAATTCCCGCTCGAATACCACGGCGTCCGCGGCAAGTAATCGCGGTCTGACACCGCCTTCGTTCAAGAGACAGACATGAGCCTGACACTGGAAGACCCGCGCATCGTCGAGTTCGATGTTCGCACCGACGAGATGCTCGTCAACATGGGACCGCAGCATCCGAGCACTCACGGCGTGTTGCGACTGCTCCTCAAGACCGACGGCGAGGTCATTCACGAAGTCACGCCGCACATCGGCTACCTGCATCGCTGCGCCGAGAAGATCGGCGAAAACCTCTCGCCTCCGCAGTGGATTCCCTACACCGACCGGATGGACTATCTGGCCGCGATGAACATGAATCTCGGCTTCTCGCTCGCCATCGAGAAGCTGATCGGAATGGAGGTTCCCGAGAAGGCGATGACGCTGCGGGTCATCATCTCCGAACTGGGCCGCATCGCCAGCCACCTCGTCGGCATGGGAGCCTACGGCCTGGATCTCGGCTCGTTCAGCCCGTTCCTCTACGCCTTCCGCGAACGCGAAATCATCCTCGACCTGTTTGAAGAGGCCTGCGGTGCACGGCTGACGTACAGCTACCTGACCATCGGCGGCGCGACGCACGATCTGCCGGGTGAGATCACGATTCCTCCGGGCCTCGCCCAACTGACCGGTCGCAACCCCAACCTGCGGCTGCAATGGGTGGACGCCCTGCGGATGTTCCTCGACTGGATGGGGCCGCGCATCCGGGAATACCACACACTGCTGACCCGCAACGCCATCTTCATCAAGCGCACGGCGGACCTTGGCATCCTGACTCGTGAGATGGCGATCAGCTACGGCTGCACGGGACCGGTTCTGCGCGGCAGCGGCGTCGATCACGACCTGCGCCGCGATGGCGAGCCGATCTATACCCGGATGTATCAGGGCTACAAGTACAAGATCCCCGTCGCCCCGTTCGGCGATCCCGAATTCGGGCGGATCCCCCGGGAAGTGAAGCTGGGCGACAACTGGTGCCGCTTCTTCGTCCGCATGATGGAGGTCGCGCAGGCCATCGAGATCGTCCGCCAGGCCCTCGACCGCTATCCGACAGCGAAGGGTGAGTTCCGCGTCCCGTTCAAGTTGAACCAGAAGCTGCCCGCCGACGAGGTCTACCTCGAAACGGAAGCACCACGCGGAGCGATGGGCTTCTATGTCGTGGGCGATGGCGACGCCGAGCCGTTCCGGGCGCGAGCCAAGAGTTCCTGCTTCTGCAACCTGTCCGTCACCGGCCCGCTCTGCCAAGGCATTTTGATTGCCGACATCCCCGCGATTGTCGGTTCCCTCGACATTGTCATGGGTGAGATTGACCGCTAGTTCCGCGGTGCGAGGAATCGGGGCCCGTCATGCCCGCTCACATCGAGACCTACGCTGCGGCCATCGAATTTCTGTACGGTCGCATCAATTACGAGCGGGTGCAGGTCGAGGCGTATTCGACGAGCGACTTCAAGCTCGAACGGATGCGCGTGCTGTTGTCGCTGATCGGCAACCCGCACGAGCGACTGTCCGCGATTCACGTCGCCGGGACGAAGGGCAAGGGGTCCACGTGTGCCATGATCGCGTCGGTGCTGACCGCCGCCGGACATCGCGCTGGGCTGTATATCTCGCCGCACATTTCGGTGTTTGAAGAGCGAATGACGGTCGATGGAGTCCGGCCCTCGCCGGATGAGATTGTGGCGCTCGTCAACCGGCTGCTCCCCACGATCGCTCACATGGACGGTCTGCCGGGACAGATGCAGCCGACGTACTTCGAGCTGGCGACGGCCATGGCCTGGCTATATTTCGAGGACCGGCACGCCGACTTTGCCGTGCTCGAAGTGGGACTTGGCGGGCGGCTCGATTCGACGAACGTCTGCTGTCCGCTGGTCACGGTGATTACGAACGTCAGTCGCGATCACACTCACATTCTCGGCAGCACCGTCAGGCAGATCGCGTGGGAGAAGGCGGGGATCATCAAGCCGGGTGTCCCCGTGGTGAGCGGTGTCTCGCACCCCGATGCGATTGAGATTGTCGAGCAGACCTGCCGCGAGCGTGCTGCACCGCTCCAGTTGCTCGGCCGCGAGATTCACCTGAAGGCCCGGCATCGCCAAGTCGCCGCGGCGGCGGACGAGGACGGTGGCGCGGCGATTGACGTGCGGACGACGCACTCGGAATGGCGGGGCATTCCCGTGTTGCTGCGGGGGGCGCATCAGGCGACGAATGCGGCGCTGGTCCTGGCGGCCCTGGACGAACTGCGTCTATGCGGCGTCTCGATTCCCGAGGCGGCGGTGCGGGCGGGAATGAACGACGCGCGCTGGCCGGGGCGGGTCGAGGTCGTGTCGCGGCGACCGACCGTCGTGATTGATGCGGCTCACAACTGGGAGTCGGCCCGGGCGCTGGTCGCCACGCTGCGCGAGGAGTTTCGCGCCCGTCGCCGGCTGCTGATTTTTGCGGCCACGCGCGACAAGGACGTGGCGGGTTTGCTGCGGCTGCTGTTGCCCGAGTTCGACACGATCATCTTCACCCGGTATGCCGACAACCCGCGCGGTGTGCCCGTGCAGGAGTTGCAGGCGTTCGTCCGATCGGTCTCCAACCGCGAAGTCCATCTGACCGAAGACCCGCCGTCCGCGTGGCATCTCGCCCAATCCTGGGCCGGTCCCAACGATCTGATCGCCATCACCGGCTCGTTCTTCCTCGTCGCCGAACTGCGCGACCTCATTCTGCACGACGTAGCCCGTGCGCTCAGCGAAAGGGACCCGAACCAAAGTTAAGTTGAGATCGCACAACCGGCCAGTTCATGTTTGTCCCGCACGGCCTAAGCTCGATTCAGCGTTCCACGCTCCATCTTGCTCAACACGCTTTTCACTTCACGGCACAGCCTTTCTTCATCGAACTCATACTCTTCACGGTCAGGCTCCGGATTGTAGAGGTCTGCAAAGCAAAAGATGGTCGACAGTGCTTCGCTAACCGCTGCGGGGTCTTGAAGTAGTCGCCCCTGATCTCTCTCTTTCTTCCAACGCTCAATGTATTCATCAGAGAGCGTGACAGCGGACACTTTCCCATCCGAAAATTGCGCCGCAAAGTCAGCAAGTTCGTTGCTCATGGGAGTCCTTCATTCTCGATGAAGCAGGACCACTACATGGCCAGAGGGCCAACGCCGACGGTTGTCGTTTGGGCGAGCGGGAATTCCACCAGCAGGTGCCGGATGTCGTCGAGGGTTACGGCGCGCAGGATCGCGAGGTCGTCGGCGATGCTGTGGTACTCGCTTCGGAACAGCCAGTTTCCGCCGAGCGAACTCAGGCGTCCCATCGGACGCTCGCCACGCAGGACGACGCGGGTGGCAACCTTGTTGCGGGCCTGTTCGAGTTCCTCGGGCGTCACGCCGTGCGCGTTGACGGCCTCGTACACGCGGGCAATCCGTTCGAGGTTTGCGTGCGTCGATGCGGGTGCCCCGCTGAGGAACGTCATGAACGTGCCGGCCCCCTCGTACTCGTAGTAGCCGAGTTCCGCCGCGTCGACCAGGCCGGGATCGACCAGTTCCCAGAAGAGGCGGCTGTTGGTGTCGTCACCGACAATGACCGTCAGCAGCTCGGCGGCAAACCGGCGCGGGTCGGTCCCCGACGGTGCCGGCGCCAGTTGGATGATCTGTTGCTGCTGGCACTGCTCCTTGACGATGTACGTCTCGGCGGGAACCGGTCGCGCGGCAACGGGCGTGCGCGGTGAGCCACCGGCCGGCCAGTGACCGCAATGCTGTTGAGCCAGCTCCAGCACCGTCGGCCAGTCGGTCCGCCCGGCGACGGCGAGGACGATGTTCCCCGCCCGGTAACGCTCGGCGTGGTAACCGCGCATCTGCTCCGAGGTCAGCGCCGACACGCTGCCGCTCGACCCCAGCACCGATTGGCCGAGCGGATGTCCCGCAAAGTGAAGCTGCATCACGCGGTCGTAGGCGACGGACGCCGGCTGATCCGCGTACATGCCGATCTCTTCGAGGATCACCTTCTTCTCCATGTCGAAGTCATCCTGCCGCAGCGTCGGGAAGAGGATGCTCGACTGGACGTCGAACGTTTCGGCCAGGTATTCGGGGAGCGTCGCCGCGTAGAAGACGGTGCTCTCTTCGCCGGTCATCGCGTTGTAGTCCGCGCCGACCTCATCAAAGATCCGGTTCACGTCCTCGGCCGAGAACCGCTCGGTCCCCTTGAACGCCATGTGTTCGAGAAAATGGCTGACACCCGACACGGCGGGGAGCTCGTCCCGAGCACCGGCACGGACGTAGAAGCCGAACCCGACGCTGTACACGTCGTCGTTCAACTCGGCCACCACTTCGAGGCCATTCGGGAGGGTTGTGTGATGGAAGTGCATGGGAGTAGGGAGTAGGGAGTAGGGGTTAGGGAGTGGGGAGTAGGGAAGAGGCAGTAGGCAGTGGGGAGTAGGCAGTAGGGAAGAGGCAAAGGAAACCGAGAGCAGTTGATGAGAAGCGCAACCACAGTTGGTCTACTCCCCACTGCCCACTCCCCACTGCCTACTGGCCACTGCCTACTCCCTACTCCCCTCAATTCAACTCCTGCGGCCCAATGGTCAGGATCGTGAAGTCCCTGGCCGGGTGAGACTGTACGTAGTCGAGGACTGTCCGCACCGTCAGGCCCTCAATCTTCGAGCGGACTTCTTCGAGCGTGATCGTGCGGCCGAGGTGATACCAGTTGCGAGCCAGCGACGACGCGCGCGAACCGGTCGACTCCTGAGCCATGATGAGCGAGCTTTTTGCGCGGGCCTTGCAGCGGTCCAACTCGTCCACGCCGATGCCTTCGCCCAGCCGGACCAGTTCGCCCCGCAAGACGTCGAGCGTTTCCTGAGCCCGCTCGGCCGTCGTCCCCGCGTAGCACAGCACCTGCCCGCGATCCTTGAGCGTGTTCAGCGACGCATAGACCGAATAGCACAAGCCGCGCTTCTCGCGCACCTCGGTAAACAGCCGGGCACTCATGCCGCCGCTCAGGACGCTGACCGCCGCCCACGCCGCGTAGTAATCGGGATCGGCATACGCGACCGCGGGATACGCCAGGCCGATGTGCGTTTGAGACGACTCCTGCGGCAGATGCTCGCGTGCGGGCCCCGATTCCCCCTCGACGAGCACGATCTCATTCGAGCCGCTCCATCCGCCGAGCAACTCTTCCAGCGTCGGCAGGACGTCGGCCAGCGTCACGTTGCCGGCGATGCCGAGGATCGCCCCGTTCGGCCGCACCGTGTGGCGGTGGAATTCGCGGATTGACCCGGGTGAAAGGTTTTCCAAATCGGCCAGCGTCCCCTCAGTCGGCTGTCCCCACGGCGAGGGATAGCAGCGACGGATCAGTTCGACCATGACCTTCTTCTGGGGATCGTCTTCGATGGACAGCAGTCCCTGCTCCAGCCCCGACATCACCGGCTCGAATTCGGCCTCGTCCAGTCGCGGGCGGAGCAGGACGTCGGAGTAGAGACGCAGCGCGGCCGCCAGATTCTCGGCGAGACACATGCCGCTGATGACCAGATGCTGGGGAGACGCCGATTCGCGCGACTGCACGCCCAACCGATCGAGCTCCGCCAGCACCGCGCGGCTCGTCCGATCGCCGGCCCCCCGCAAGATCCAGTCGGACAGAGCCATCGCGGTCCCGTTGTGCCCCGGCGGATCGAAGGCACTCCCCCCGGGAACCAGCACCGCAAACGCCGCCGACTGCACGGCCGGCATCGTCTCGACGAGCACGGTCAACCCGTTGGCCAGCGTCGCATGTTGAACGTCGTGTTGAGCCATGAAGCGGGGCAAATTCCTGTGATCACCGGCACACGTGGTCGCACGGGTCGACAACACAACCCGCCAAGCGGGCGGGAGTATCCCACATGCCCCCAACCATCGCAACGCGATCCGGAACCCCGGTCGTGTCTTAGCTGCCTGTTGAAAAAGGATTGATCGAGTGCCACGGCTGTGTCAGCCGTGTGAATTTCGAGAGACTTGTGACACTCTCCACGGCTGACACAGCCGTGGCACTCCTTTTTCAACACCGACCGCACCAGGGATTATGGATCGCCGGTCATCATCTCCTCGGGCAGCCAGCCTTCGATCGACCAGCCACGGGCCACGTTGTATGCCTGCACCAGCGCCGACAATCGTTCCGGTGAGAGCTGTGCTCGTGCGTCTTCGGGAAGCGGCTGTTTGAGCATTCGTTCGGGCAGAGTGTCTTCGGCGGGGGTCCATCCGGCGAGGATGTTGAAGCGTTTCTTGGCCGTGACGATGCGACGGGCCGTCGCGCGGAGTTCGGCCGCCGTCACGTTCCAGCCGGTGACGAGGTGCAGCATCTCGGCCGAATCGGCGAAGAAATCGGAGAAGACGCCGCGCAGGAACTTGCACAGGATCAGCGAGTCCATCAGGGCGGCTTTGTCTTCCGTCTCGATGGCCAGCACGGCCGCTTCCGGTCCGACGTTGAAGCGGTCCACCGCCGTGGAAAAATCGACCTCGTAAGCCCCCGAGCGATTGTGGTCCGCCCCGCGCGAGCCGACCGCGAACCCGAGCGCCATCGTCTGCAAGCCGCGCGGATCGTAGCCGGGAATCTCCAGGCCTTTGACTTGCGGGGCAAAGTCGATCGTGTCGTGGCCAATCTCTTGCGCCATCAGCCGGCTTCCCCCGGCGAGAAGCCGCCCGATCCCCTCGCCGCTAACGATCAGGTCGAGAGCCCGCAGCAACGCGGCACCGTCGCCGAAGCGGAGCCACGGCTCATCCAGAAAACCCCGCTCGGCGCACTCCATCGCGAACGCGATCGTGCCGCCGGCGCTGATCGTGTCGAGACCCAGTTCGTCGCACTTCTGGCAGGCTTGCAGCACGACTTCCGAATCGTCGATGCCGCACAGCGGGCCGAGGGCGAACAGATTCTCGTATTCCAGACGGACGCTCCCCTGGCCGTTCTGCAACCCGTAGATGTGTTCGCAGCCGATGGTGCAGGCGGCGCACGAGGCGCGCGTTCGCGCGTGGCTCACTTCCAACTGCTCGGGCGAGATGGCCCGAGCCCCCGCAAAGCTTCCCTGCTGAAAGTTGCGTGTCGGCAGCACGTTCAACCGGTTGAAGGCCAGCAGGTTCGAGGCCGTTCCCAACTCGCGATACTTCGCCGTCGCCGGGCCAAACGATTTCTCGGAAAGCTGTCGGGCAAAGTCGATCAACTGTTCGGGATGACCCCACGTGCAGCGTTGCGAACCACGCACCGCGATCGCCTTGATGTTCTTGGAGCCCAGCACAGCCCCGCTGCCGCCGCGCCCGGCGTGACGACCGTCGTGTGAGATCGTGGCGTAGCGGACCAGCCGTTCGCCCGCCGGGCCGATCGAGGCCACCTGATAGCCGGCTCCCAACCGCTCGCGAAGTTGATCCTGAGCCGCCCGATTGGAAAGGCCGCTCAGCGAACCGGCCGGTTCCAGCCGGACACCCTGCTCATCGATCACGACCACCGACGGCTCGGCCGCCCGGCCGACGAGCACGATCGCGTCGTGCCCGGTCTTCTTGCCCGTCAGCGCGAAGCCGCTGCTGGAGAGTGAATCGTTGATCCGCTGCGTCAGCGGACTCTTGCTCACCACCGCGAACTTGGCGGACGTCGTGAGCGGACTTCCCACCAACGGACTGAAGACAAACGCGAGTGCCGCGTCGGGAGACAGCGGATTGACCTTGGCCGACCCTTCCTTCAACAGCAGCGCCACCCCCAGGCCGCTGCCGCCGAGATAGCTTCGCAGAAGTTCCTCCTCCAGCGCGACCCGCTCCGACGAGCCGGTCGTCAGATCGATGCGGAGATAACAGCCGTGATAGCCGGGAACGTTGTCGGTCACTTCAACACTCGATTCGTAGGATGGGCACTCCTGCCCGTCAGTTCTGAGAAGTCAGAGGTCAGAAGTCAGAGGTCAGGAATAAAAGACAAGAGTTCGTTCTTTCTGACTTCTGATCTCTGCCGTTCTGACCTCTGTCTCCGGACGGGCAGGAGTGCCCATCCTACAAGTTAGACTCAGCCACCGGCGTCGAGCGAGAGCAGCAGCACCGTGTCGCCTTCGCTCAACGGAGTTTCGGTGGCCGTCACGAAACGCTCGCCCCGCAGGTTGGCCGTGTAGCCCGGACGCAGACTGCGGCCATCAATGCACGTCTCGGCCAACGAGGGAAACCGCGTCGCCAAGTCGGCGAACACATCTCCCAGACAGCGACCCACGGCGGTCGTTTGAGCCACTCCGGCCCGCGCTCGGGGAATTCCAAACAGCTCCACAGTCACCTGCATCGGTCACCGCCTGCCAACGGATTCAAACCAAACCTGAGTGGTGGGTCAGTTTGAGTGGCACGCCCTGAGTCCTCGAAGGGCGTGGAACCA
>JANODP010000103.1:0-12637 GCA_031412755.1 Schlesneria sp.
TGCAGAGCGAAGAGTCGGAACTGGACGGGGAAGTGTGCCGATCCTGCAAACCACGGTGTCGTTCTTAAAACAGTGTCGTTCTTAAAACGGCGCCACATACCTGACAGCCATTCTCGGACGTAGTAAATGCACAGCCCCTTAGCCAGCGCGGCACCTAACTCTGACATCTTGGCGCGCCGGCTATCCCTGTTATCCGCGCAGGCAAGGATTGATGAGATGAAGGCCGTCCTTTCGTAGTCATGTCGGGCCGGTTTGACGGACCTCTGCGACGTTTATTTGGTGTTGCTGTCAGCGGCCGGTGGAGCAGGCCTCACATCTGCTCCGTTATCAACGGCCGCGCTACAGCGGGGAGCCCAATCTGTCTCGTCGCGTTTCGCCCTGTTGATTGGCCTGCCAATAGTCACCCGTTGCCGGGTCGAGGCATGTCAGCCAGCCCTCGCCGTAGACCCAGGTGTCGATGCAGACGGCGTGGCCGATGTTGAGCGGACGACCTTCGCGCTGCGCGGTGTGGCCGCAGATCATGGTCTTCCCCGATTGATGGGGCGGCGGGTTGGTGAAGCGTTCCCAGAACAACACGTCGTCCGGCTGATCGGCCAATGGCAGATCGGGGACGAGGCCGGCGTGAACGAACAGGTGCGTATCGGTTTCGTAATACCGACGGGTTTCGTTCTCGATGAGCCACCAATGAAAAGCGGGAACGTCAGTCAGGCTGACATCGGGCGAGTTGGAGTAGGACGTCAACGCCTCGCGCCCACCATACCTGAGCCAGAACCGAAGCTCGGCGTCACCTTCGCGAGCTTCCAGCAGCATGATCTCGTGATTGCCGCGAAGCGGAATCAAAGTTCCTTTTGAATGGCGGTCGATCAGCCAGTCGAGTACCTCGCGCGTGTTGGGGCCTCGATCGACATAGTCTCCCAGCGTGACGAGCAGGTCGTCCTCCGCGAACGGCACAAATGCGGCGAGCGTTTCGAGCGCCGTCAGGCAGCCGTGGATGTCGCCGATCGCGAGAAGTCTGGACATGGGGAAGAGGAAGCCAGAAGCCAGAAGTCAGAAGTCAGAATGAAGAGTACAAGAACCGGGGTCAGGAGTCAGAAGCCAGCATTCTGAATTCTGACTCCTGAATTCTGAATTCAATACTGTCTCCTCTCTCCCGCATCGCGTCGCGGAAGGAGGCGACGGCGCGAGCGGAGACTCTTGCCGTGCGGTTGGAATCTTCGCACGCGGCCGAGCGGATCGCGAGGATGTCGGCGGGGACGCGGCTCAGTTCCGGAAGTGACTCGCGCGCGAGTCGCCCGGCCAGCGCGAGGAACAGGCCGGCCGAATGGCAGCGTTCGGCGAGATCGCACAACGACGCGGCGTCGCAGTAGTCCGTCAGTGTGAGACCGGTTTTGGCGAACGTGTCGATCAGCAGTCCGGCACAGTTCGTGGCGATGGCTGCTTCCAGAACGTCGCGGATCGGCGGCGACGCGGCTTCGTCGGCATCGGCATACGCGACGGCCACCCATTCGAGGTGACGCGGCCGGCGTCGAGCGAAGCGTTCGCGAAGTCGCAGCCACTCGTCACGCCAACCGTCGCTTTGCGCGAGGTGACTCAGGCCGAGCTTGGCGAATGAGACCGACTCGGGCAGCGCGACAACGTGCTCTCGATCGCGCCAGTCGATCACCTCGCCCAACGCCACGCTGAGTGGAATGTGTTGTGAACGAATCGAGTGTCGTGTGCCGTCGGCGCGTTGTGCGCGGGTCTCCCGACCCCGCACAGGCCCCGACGGCAGGTCTCCAATTCCTGCGGGCCAATCGGACGAGTCGCAGTCTTCGGCGACCTGCCTGGCAATCGCCGCAATGACCTCGCTGTTCGCCATGCCGAGCGATCCGCGAGACGGCTCTTTGACGTCGAGGATGTCGGCTCCGCCCGCGATGGCCGCGAGTGCTTCCTCGGCGGACCGGACACTGACGAGAAGTCGCGGTCGGCGCGCAGCGTCGGTTGCCAACAGGCGATTCATCGACCGAACACGTTCCGTCACGAGCAGCTTCCGTTCGACAAGGGGGTTTCTGCGAACCACCCGTCTGTAACAGAAACTCGCCGCGCGATGCAACCGGCCAAGGATCGCAGCGCTGAAGTCAGGCTTCGGATCGGCACGTCAATAATTGTCGGGATCGATTGCGTTGCCGCTCGTCATCGGCGACAGCCAAACAAGGACTGGCAGAACAATGGGGGCAGAATGATGAGGAAACTCAATTCGTTTTTTCTCGGCATCGTTCTGCCCCCATCGTTCTGCCAGTCCGTTTCGTTTTCCGACCGTTGTTGATGCGCCAATCGTGATCTTTGTCAGCCGGACTTCTGCATGGCTCAGCGACCCGGACGGAGTTGGACGGGTTGCAGGCCGCGGACGGTGATCGTGTCGGCTCCCCAGTCCTGGCGGAACTGGCGATCGCCGATGATGCCCATCGATTGACCGTTGTATCGTCGCAGATCGACGCCCGGCGTCGGTTGCAGATACGCGAGGAGCTTGCCGCTGGGGGCGATCAACACAAACTGCGGACCGCCCGGAAAAGTCCTGGCCATCGGTTGGACGACGCCCGCACCCGCGAAGCCTGATGGATTGGCAGGCTGCGTTGCATTGGCTGGCGGTGCGCTGCCGGGCGATGCTCCATCGGGAACCGCGCTGGCGATCGGCTGACCGGCTCCGGGCGTCGGCGGCGTGAGGGGTGTCGGCGAGGTCGGGGCGGTCGCTCCGCTGAGCGCCCTCAACTGGGCTTCGTGCTGCTGCTGGAGCGACGCCAACTGCGCGTCGCGCTGTTTGGTTTCCGAGGTCAGCTTGAGGAACTCGACGTACTCGTGGTGAATCTTTTCGTACCGCGCGACGGCATCCAGGCGGAGCGCGATCGTGTTGCTGACCGCCGGCTGGCTGGCTTCCTTGTCGAGCGCGCGGTACTGCTGCGCGATGTCGTTCAAGTTCCAGGTTGACGGTTCCTGCTGGATCATCTCGCGGAACTGCTGGTCGATCTGGTCGAGCCGACTGCGAAAGCCGTTCGGGGGGTTGCCGTTCCCCGGGGTGCCGGCTTCTCCCGGTCGAGGCTTCACACCGCGACGGTTTTCGTGGTCGTTGCCGATCGGCATGGGTCCGGTTGAGATCGGCTTGGCGAAGGCGTCGGGATCGAGTTCGCCGTGGTCGGCCACCGGGCCGGGCTTCTTCTGGTGTACCGGCGGCTCCGCGGGAAACGGCTCGGACCGGATCGAGTCGGTCGCGACGAGGGCTTTGCGCGGAATCCAGCGCCACTCCCGTTTGACCGGGCTGACCTTGTACATCAGTTTGGGGCCGTCCTCGAACGCAAACGACTTCTCGCCCAGGATCTCGACGGCATCTCCCTTGGAGAGGTTGCCCTGAATCGTGGTGAACTCGTCGGGGTTGATCGAACTCCCCACGTGAACGACGACCTTGTTCGCCTTGAGCACGCCGCGGTCCTGGCCCGATTTCTGGACGTGTTCGGCTCGAATCCAACTGAAGCTGCCGGCGGGCGGCGCGATCATGCACCAGCCGCCCGGATCGTGACGATGGACCATCACCTTCTCGCCCCGTTTGAGCTTGTCGGTCGGATAGAAGGTGGGACCGGGGCCGCTCCGCACGTATTCGCCATCGATGTCGATGACGCCCTCGTAGGGGAACTTGCGGTCCTGAGCCTGCACGGGCGCGACGCAGTGACCAACCAGAACGAGACACAGCGCGGCGAACCACGGGGAGCGCATCGAGGGCCTCCTTGCCGAAGCGGCAGGCATACGGGGAACGGAGTTTTCGAGAGGAATCATCCCGCACGATCTGCATTGCGAATGCGAATCGATCCGGGTCGGTTGAACCTGGGCGATGGGAGGGCGGAGTTCTAGCCCACCGGCAAAATCTGCTCAAGACCGGTTTTGAGACGGCGAAGTCTTTCTTCTCCCCTCGCCCCTTTGGGGAGTGGGGCCGGGGGTGAGGGGCAGCCATTGCCGAGCGTCCCACTGCGATCGCCCCTCACCCCTAACCCCTCTCCCCAAAGGGGCGAGGGGGACATGAGAAGACATCAGTCGAGTTGTCGCTGTTGGAACGCCGCCACCAGCGAGGCATCGGCCACGCTCTCGCAGCCGTCCATGCGCGCGACGACTTGTCCCGCCCGATCGAGGAACTCGATGTCGCACCGGATCGCGTGGTCGGTGGCGTGAGTGATCTGGACCACGATGCGAACCCCCTCGCGCGGGAAGGTCCGTCGGTACTGGCGGTACCTGGCGATCGAACAGGGGAGACACGGCTCACCCCGCAGTTCCTGAGACCACAGGATGATGGCCTGCAGGGCGGCGTCGAGGGCCAGTGGGTCGGCGAGCCAGGTGCTGCGCAGCGGCTCGGTCATCCAGGCCCACGGGGCGGAGGCCGTTCGCGCATCGACGACGATGCCATCGGCCGAGCACGCTTCGACGGCCGCGATGCCGTGCAGTTGCGGACCGTGGAACAACCGCGTCGCGTAGGACGTTGCCACGTCGAGCGAATAGCCGCGCGGGGTGACTCGCAACGTGGCGGCGGGGGCGGTCGGATGGCCGGGCGACAGAATCGCCGAGCCTCCCGCGTGCATGACCTCGCGCCCGTGGGCTGTTCCAACCAGTTGGACCTTCGCCTGGAAATTTCCCTCGCTGCGCACGGGCTTCGCGGCCAGCACGCGCAGCGTGGCGGAGTTTTGTCGATCAATCCGCACACCGTGGAAGATGCGCAGGTCGTCGAAGCCGTGCAGTTCGAGGCCGGGGTTGCGATGGATCGCGCCGTGAGCCAGCCATTCGACGATCATCGCGACGGGCAGCACGGCCTTGCCGCCGATGACGTGCGATTCGAGGAACGGATGCCGGGCCACATCGAGCAGTCGCTCGAACGAAGGTTTGGCATCCGAAGACTCGGGTGTCGTGGCCTGACCGATCTCACCGAAGACCCACGAGGAAGTCGTGCCCGGCGCAGGGGGTTTGCCATACGGGCGGGCGGGCGAGGGACCGGACAGCAAGACGTTGGACGATCCCACCTGATATGCCGGCCCCGACGGGTTGACTCGCGCCAGATCGATGTTGGACCCCGAGCCATTCATCGAGGGCTGATTCAACACCGGCAACACGACCGCGTCGCGGAGAGTCTGCTGCGACGTGCTTGCCACGTCATCAGCGGTCCCGTGTCTCCGAGCCGTTCGTCCCGCCTCGGTCTCACCGATGACGAGCAGTTCGACGGGACGGCTGACGTTTTGAGTGAACTCGCGCACCAGCAACTCAGCTCCCTCGGCGAGCGGGATCAGGCCGACTCCCTCGGACGCGAAGAGTTGCCTGAGGCCGCCCGTCACCATGCCGCCGTCCCACGGTCCCCAGTTGAACGAGACGACGTGAGTCTGCGGATGCTCGATCGAGAACTGCCGCGACAACTTGTTGAGGACTTCGTTGGCGATGGCATAATCGCACTGACCGACCCGACCGTAGCGGGCGGTGTACGACGAGAACAGACCGAGGACGCGCAGGTCCTCCGGCAGAACGGCCCCGAGCAAATGGCGCAGTCCGGCGACCTTGGTTTCGAACACGCGGTCGAACTGTTCGCGCGTCTTGTCTTCGATTCGTCCATCGGCCAGCACGCCCGCTCCGTGAATCAGGCCGCGCACCGGCCCGAACTCGCGCTGCAGTTGCGCGATGAGCGGTCTCAGCATCGCCTGATCGCGCACATCGACCGCGTGGTACGTCAGCGGAATTCCGGTCGCTCGCAACCTGGCCAAGGCCGTCGCCACTTCGCGCTGCGCCAGGATCTGTTTGCATTGCGAATCGATCGCGCGCGGCACGGTTCCCGCGGGTGAGCGGGCGATCAGCGCCTGCTTGATCTGGGCGTCGGTCGTCAGCCCCGACAGCCACTCCGGTTCGCGCGCGGGTTCCGGACTGCGACCGAGGATCGCGAGACGGGGCCGCCACGCGCGAGCCATCGCCAGCGCGGCCTCGGCCGTCACGCCGCGGGCTCCGCCACTGACGACGACCAGGTCGCCCGGCTGCACGGGAGCCGGCCCGTCCCCCGGCGAGGCGAGTCTCTCTTCGACGATCTCCGGCGTACACGCCCCCTGCGGTGAAAGGCCGATCTCGACGGGACCGCCCCGCAACAACTCTTCGACCACCGCGCGCGCCGCCTCGCCCGGCGAAGGCCATCCGTCCGCGAGGTCGAACGCCTTGCAGGCCAACTCGGGCCACTCGCGCGCCGCCGACTTCGTCAGCCCGGCGAGGCCCCCCGACATCGGATCGGTCAGCGGGCGCGTCGGCTCGAACCCGAACCGGCCGTTCAATCGCGAGACCGTGGCGAAGACGGCCGCGCCGGTCGCGGCCGTGCGACGCAAGCCCGGACCGGCCTTCTGCAACCATTCGACCGCACGCCACAACTGGCGACTGTTGATCCCCTCCACCGGCGCCACGACGATCAGACCGCCCAACCGGTCGGGCACCGCGGGCAGGAACGGCTCATCGAGATTGACGACGCGCGGCTTGAACCCGCGCTCCGACAATTCGGCCGCGATCCGCAACGACAGTTCGAGGCCATCCTCGGTGATCCACACTTCCGCTCCGCGAGCCAGTGGCAGCGCCGGCCGCGCGTCGCACGGAGGCAATCCGGCCAGCCGAACGATGCTGCGGGTCAGCGTGTCGGAAGAAGGGGCGAGAGGCGAGGGCTGAGGGGCGAGCGACGGAGAAGCAACCGTGGCCGGAGCCACCGGTTCTTTGCTCCGCGCTCCGCACTCCGCACTCCGCGCTTCGGCGAGACCGACCACGTCCTGCAATGTATGCAGCGCACCAAGTTCTTCGGGCTGGAACGCGGGCAGATTCGGAACCCGTTCCTGCAACGCCGACAAGATTTCGACGCGCTTGATCGAGTCGATTCCCAAGTCGTGGTCGAGGCTCATGCTCAGGTTCAGCATCTCGACCGGATAGCCCGTCTTTTCGGAGACGACGGCCAGCACGGTCGAGGTCAGCGTAGAACTCGGAGCGCGGAGCGGGGAGCTGGAAGGAGGGGCGAGGGGCGAGGGCTGAGGGGCGAGCGACGGAGAAGCAACAGTGGCCGGAGTCACTGGTTCTTCACTCCGCACTCCGCGCTCCGCACTCCGCGCTTCGGCCAACCCGACCACGTCCTGCAACGTGTGCAGCGCACCGAGTTCTTCGGGCTGGAACGCCGGCAGGTTCGGGACCCGTTCCTGCAACGCCGACAGAATCTCGACCCGCTTGATCGAATCAATTCCCAGATCGTGATCCAGGCTCATGCTCAGGTTCAGCATCTCGACCGGATAGCCCGTCTTCTCGGAGACGACGGCCAGCACGGTCGAGGTCAGCGTGGAACTCGGAGCGCGGAGCGGGGAACTGGAAGGCGGGGCGAGGGGCGAGGGCTGAGGGGCGAGCGACGGAGAAGCAACAGTGGCCGGAGTCACTGGTTCTTCACTCCGCACTCCGCGCTCCGCACTCCGCGCTTCGGCCAACCCGACCACGTCTTGCAACGTGTGCAGCGCACCAAGCTCCTCCGGTTGAAACGCCGGCAGATTCGGAACCCGTTCCTGCAGCGCCGACAGAATCTCCACGCGCTTGATCGAATCGATTCCCAAGTCGTGATCGAGACTCATGCTTAGGTTCAGCATCTCGACCGGATAGCCCGTCTTTTCGGAGACGACGGCCAGCACGGTCGCGGTCAGCGCCGAACTCGGAGCGCGGAGCGGGGAGCTAGAAGCAGGGGCGAGGGACGAGGGCTGAGGGGCGAGCGATAGAGAAGCAACAGCAACGGGAGCCACTGGTTCATCGCTCCGTACTTCGGTCGCGGAACTCGGAGCGAGGAACGGGGAACTGGCAGACGGGCTGAGGGCCGAGGGCTGAGGGGCAAGCAACGGAGCAACGACAGCGGCCAGAACCTCGGGCTCTTCACTCCGCACTCCGCGCTCCGCACTCCGCGCTTCCCCCCGCGTCAGTTCCAGATGCCGCAGCGCGAGCGACTCGAACGTGCGCAGGGCGGCTTCCTGACCTTCGAGGAACCGCTGGTGCAGCCGCGCGGTATCTTCCTGCATCTGTTGGAGTGTTCGCAGGTTTTCCTGGATCGTCGCCAGCGCACCGGCATCGACGCTCGACACAGACGTGGCGCGCGGCGGTTCGGCGGTGACGTGAGTTGGCGCGACGGTGGCTTCGATCGCGATCGGGGCTTCGGTCACGACGGCGGCAGGCCGGCTCTGTTCGCTCCACAACGGCTGGCCCAGGGTGAACGGATCGGCGTCGAGAATGCGGCTCTTCGGTGGCACGAGGTGACTCGGCGCAGGGGCCTCGAACGCGGGGGGCAGGAAGGGGCGAGGCGGGATCGGCACGCGAGGCTTCACGTAGTTGGCTCCACAAATCGGAATGCGCAGCCGGTTGGGGCTGCCGGTTTCGTCGGGGCCGCTGCCGCGCGGGTCCCATTTCGTCCAGTCGATCGAGTGTCCCGATGCTGACAACTGCGCCAGGGTGCTCGCAAGATCAAACACGCCCCCGCGCTTGCCGCTCGACGAATCGAGGGCCACCGCGCGGAAATCTCGTCCCGACAGGATCGAGTGGACGAGACCCGTCAACACGCCACCGGGGCCGACCTCCACGAACGTCCGCACGCCGTCGGCGTACATCTGTTCGACCTCGCGCACGAAATTGACGGGCTTCGCCAGTTGAGACGCCAGCAGATCGCGGGCGGCTCGCGGATCGGACGGATACGCGGCGGCCGTCGTGTTGGCATAGACGGGCATCTCGGACGGAGCGAACTCGACGTGATCGAGTTCGGGGCGGAACGCGCGGCTCGCCGTGGCGACGAGCGGGCTGTGAAACGCTGCCGCGACCTGCAGCTTCTTCCCGCGCAGATTGCGACCGGCAAACAGGGCCGTTGCCCGGTCGATCTCGGGCAGGCGACCGGAGAGCACGACCTGATTCGGACTGTTGTGGTTGGCCACGACCAGATCGACGGCCAGTTCCTTGATCGCCGCTTCGACCTGTGTCAGCGGTGCGCCGATGGCCAGCATCCCGCCGTCGACCTCCTGCGCCTCGGCCATCAACCGCCCGCGCAGCATCGACAGGCGATAGAGCGCCGCCGGTTGAAAGCGCCGCGATGCGCAGAGCGCCGTAAGTTCGCCATAACTGTGTCCGGCCGCCGCTTCCACCCGAACGCCAAACTGATCGAGCACCGCCAGCGCCCCGAGACTCACCGCGCCGATCGCCGGCTGGGCGATTTGAGTGGCCCGCAGTTCGCTGTCTCGCCGGGCCCGAGTTTCGTCCGTCCACGATGGCGTTGGATAGATGAAGTCGCTGAGCCGGTTGAGGGTCGAGGGTTGAAGGTTGAGGGTTGCGGAAAAGACCTCGTTCGCTTCCGCCAGCACGTCGTTCATGGCGGGGAACCGGCAGGCCAGTTCGCGCAACATGCCGACGTACTGCGACCCCTGTCCGGGGAAGAGGACGCCGAGCGCACCAGCCCGCGCGCCGCGACCATAGTGCGCGCCATCGGGCGTCGACCACGATGCTCGATCGGCATAACGGTCGAGCATCGTCAGAGCGCCGGTCACCAACTTCGCGATGTCAGTCTTGTCTCGCTCGACGACGAACAGCAGTCGATGCGGATGCTCGACGCGAAACGAGGCGCGACTCGACGCGGCCCGACTGCGAACGGAAGACCATTCGCTCGGCTCGGACCACGCCTGCAACTGGCTCGCGAGGTGTTGAGTGTTGTCGCCCGAGATCGTCACCACCTGCACGTCGCCGTCCCAGTCCGGCTCGTCGAATGTCTGCGGCGATTCTTCGAGGACGCAGTGAAAATTGCTTCCTCCGAATCCGAAGGCACTCACGGCGGCGCGGCGCGGATGGCCAACCGGCTTGAGCCAGGGGCGGGCTTCCGTGTTGACGTAGAACGGCGAGTCGTCGGCCAGCATCGCGGCGGGAGGGTGATTCACCTTGATCGTTGGCGGCAGGACGCGGTGTTGCAGCGCGAGGATCGCCTTGAGGACTCCCGCTGCTCCGGCCGCCGCCTTCGTGTGGCCGATCTGGGACTTGACCGATCCGACCGCACACCAAGCCCCGCGCCGGCCGGTTGACTTGTAGACCTGCATCAAACCCGAAACCTCGGTCGCATCGCCGACCTTCGTCCCGGTGCCGTGAGCCTCGACGAGTTCAATCGTGTCGGGAGAAACTCCCGCCACGCGATACGCATCTTGCAGACAGCGAATCTGCCCGTCGGCCTTCGGTGCGTAGACCGCGTTCCCCGCGCCGTCGCTCGACGTGCCGATCCCCTTGAGCACGGCGTAGATTCGGTCGCCATCCCGCTCGGCATCGGCCAGCCGCTTGAGGACCAGCATCCCGACTCCTTCGCCGAGAATCGTGCCGTTGGCATCCTCCGAGAATGGCTTCGCGTCGCCGGTCGGCGACAGCGCGGGGGTCTTGCTGAAGCACATGAACATGAAGATGTCGTTGAACGTGTCGATGCCGCCCGTCACGACCATGTCGCTGCGTCCGGTCCACAGTTCCAGCGCGGCGAGGTGAATCGCCGAGAGCGAACTCGCGCACGCCGCGTCCACGACGCAGTTCGTCCCGTGCAGGTCGAGCCGGTTCGCAATCCGTCCCGCGACAACGTTGCCGAGCAACCCGGGAAACGAATTCTCCTGCCACGGGACGTAACTTTCCGAGATGCGATTCACGACGTCCTCGGCCACATCGTCGGCGACGCCCGCGTCCTTGAGCGCCTTCCGCCACTTCGGATGTCCGAGTCGCGCTCCCAGTGGGATGACCATCTCCAGCGTCCCGGTCACGCCGAGAATGCAGCCGACGCGCGAACGATCGAACTGTCGCTTGGCTCCGTACCCCGCATGCTCCAGTGCCCGCTTGGCTCCGACCAGACCGAGCAACTGCGACGTGTCGATCGCTTCGAGGTTGGTGGGTGAGATGCCGAACTCCAACGGATCGAACGGCACCGGCGACAGGAAGCCGCCGCGCCGCGCATAGGTCATGTCGGGAGACTTCTGGTTTTCGTCGAAGTAATCGTCGGGGTTCCAGTGCGTGTCGGGGACTTCGGTGATCGAATCGACTCCGCGCCGGATGTTCGACCAGAATTCCTCGGCACTCGCCGCCTTGGGAAAGAGCGCACTCAAGCCGACCACCGCGAGCGGCGGCTGGGTTGGTTGAATTGAAGCGGGCAGGCCGTTGCTGTTCATTGCGATTCCGTCAGTCCTGTGAATTGTCCGTCTAACAGCCTGTTGAAACAGGATTGATCGTGTGCCACGGCTGTGCCAGCCGTGTGAGTATCGCGAGACTTGTGATCGTTCTCACGGCTGACACAGCCGTGGCACTCCTTTTTCAACGGGCTGCTAACACCCCAATCGTGATCTCAACTCATTGATTTCTTGTGGCACCACGTGTGCGGCTTCCGCCGAGACGGCGAAACCCTGACTGCGCAGCGAGTTCACCCGTTGCAGGACTGCGGCACCGTGGAGCAGATTGTACGCGACCGTGGCAACCCTGCGGTGTTGCGGTTGGGCGAGGAACGTGCCGCGGGTCCATTCGTTGAAGGCTCCCATCGCCGGACCGCACCAGATTTGATAGTCCAGACGTCGCGACGGCTCGCCGCTGTTGGCCCAGCGCGACGACTGGCCGAGGTACCAGCGAAAGACCAACGCCATCTGGTGTTTGGGATCGCGCTGGCCTTTCTCGATCTGAGCCGGATCGCGCGTCGAGAAGTAATCGACCGTCTGCCGCCAGACCTCGTGGAGCGGCACGCGGAACAGGTTCTTCTCCAGCCAGTCTCGTTCCGCGGCCGGGATGTCGTCGAGTCCCTTGTACGCGCGATAGGTCTCGTAGAGCTTGGCCGCGCGCATCGGGAACATCGTCCCTCGCTTGAGCACCTGCACCTTGACCCCCATCTCGAACATGTCGGCACAGGGACACATCATCACGTCTGCTTGTTCCGCTTCCGCCAGCATCTGCCTCACCGCGTCACACGTCCCCGATTCAACGCACGCCTGCTGCACCGAGCCGACCAGTATGTAAGCCGCTCCCATCGCGAAGGCGGCGGCGGCGGATGAAGGCGTCGAGATCCCGCCCGCCGCGCCGACTCGCAGCGGTTGAGCAAACCGATGCTGCGCCATCGCCCGATCGCGCAGTGCCAGAATCGTCGGCAACAGCGTCAGCGCGGGACGGTTGTCGGTGTGGCCCCCCGAATCGGCTTCGGCCGTGATGTCCTGAGCCACCGGCACGGATTCGGCGAGCCGCGCCTGCTCGTGAGTGATCGCTCCCTCTTCAATCAACTGCGCCAGAATCTTCGCCGGCGCGGGAGCAAAAAACTTCGAGCCGACTTCAATCCGGCTCACCTTCGCAATGACGTGATTCGGTGTGACGACGTGCCCTTCCGCGTCGCGATGAATTCCGTGCAGGCGATACCGCACGACATGCGGTGTCAGATCGAGATAAGCCGACGCCTCGACGAGCCGCACCCCGCGTTTGAGATACAAATCGACGAGGGCCTTTTCGAGCGATTGCTCGTTCGGGCTGTGGATGAGGTTGAAGCCGTAGGGGAGTTGAGAGTCGAGAGCGGAGAGTCGAGAGCCAGAGAAAGGCGAAGACGAAAGCAAGTCGCTTCCTCTGG
>JANODP010000104.1:0-2891 GCA_031412755.1 Schlesneria sp.
TGCAGGCTCTGTGGGCACGGTCTCTCGACCCCCGCCGCTTGTCGGCTCCAAGGCGTCTCGCACGCCATTACGCCCCGCAGAGCCTGCGCTTTCCATCCCAAACTCGCGCAGCGAATGGTCTGAGGCGAAGCCCTCGCTGGAATCTCTGCCGGTGAAAAGTCTCCGGAGGTCGATCATGCGAGCACTCGTCGTTGTCGGGATTGGTGTCGTACTGAGTCAGGTCGTGGCCGTTGAGGCACAGCAGGTGACGGTGCAGCAGCCGGTCGTCGGGACGAACTCGGTGCGGACCACTGTCTCGGTGCCGGACCGCGGGAGCGCGCTGCTCGGCGGAGTCAGTTCGGCGCAGTCGGGTCGATCGAGTTACGGGCCGCTGCGTTCGGGAACGTCGGCCGGTTTGTCTCGATCGGCCAGTTCGATGTCGACCAGCGTCTACATTCACGACCTGCGCGCGATGGACGAGGCGCTGCTCAACTCGGTGCCGGATTCACCCACACCCTCGGCGATCCGCGGCGGGAACCGAATGCCGCCCTCCGCAGCCGATCGCGCGGAAGTGGCCTCACCGGCGGAGAAGGTGCAAAAGTTTGAGCGGCTCGCCCGGCAGGCCGAAGCGGCGGGCAAGCCTGGCGTGGCCAAACTGCACTGGCAGATGGCGGCCAAGTACGGTTCCAAACTCGCGAGTGAGAAGCTCGCCGCATCGTCCGCGGTCAGTCCTTCCGTCAGTCAGACTGAGACGAAGAACTGACGCGAATTCGAGTCGTCACACAAACCGCCTGTTGAATATGGATTGATCGCGTGCCACGGCTGTGTCATCCGTGCCGATGTCGTGAGACTCTCAATAGTTCTCACGGCTTCTCGACAGTTCTCACGGCTCACAGAGCCGTGGCACACTTTTTTTCAACGGGCGGCTACGCGGCTTCGGCATCCAGCGTCAGCCGTTGCGAGAGCGGCTCCTTTCGAAAGCGTTCTCCGCGTGCGTCGTAGAAGTAGAGCTGATTGTGCTCCGACGCCCAGACGGCTCCCAACCTGACGCTGCGCGGACCCCGCAGAATGAACTGCAACCCGCAGCGCTCGCCGAGTCGGGTGAGCGGAATCACCTGCAACGCGAACTGCTCGGCGACGAGATTCTCGTGCTGGCAGAGCGTGCCGTGAACGTAGCGGCGAAGATCGTCCAGTGTCCGGACGTGCGCAGTCTCATCCGCCATCGAGTGGCCTCGAAGAATGTCAGGGTGTCGATCTCGGTGTCCGGCGTCGTGTGTGGCTGAGGGAGTTGATCGGCAACCGGGCGCTGGGGCTTGCCAATGCCGGGTGCCCACCGTTCGACTGACAGACTTCGCACCGTCGGTCGATCCAACCCAACCGGACTCTGTGCGGCTTGAGTGGAGTTTGAGAATTCTGCGGCGCGTCGACCGACGAGCATTCGCATCCGGTCTCTCCTTATGAAGCGGTCGTGCGCGAGATCGCAAATGAAATTCAAGTTGCGCAGCTCGATCGGAGAGTGACAGAGCGGCGCGGCACGCTGAAATCCGAAACGCCCGTGGCCCAATTGCATTGGTCGATTCCGACACCGACGCGCGGCCGATACAATCCCGCCCGAGTTGGAAGTCGTCTCCAGTTTCGAGGTCCGAGCCCCCAACGCCAACCCCTTTGGAAGCCTTGTCCATGAAAGCCGCCTTTATCCGGGAGACCGGAGCACCCTCCGTGATCGAGTTTGGCGAACTGCCGACGCCCACACCGCGCGCCAACGAAGTCCTCGTCAAAGTGGGAGCGGTCTCGGTCAATCCGATCGACACGTACATTCGTGCCGGTGCGGTGGCGATGATCAATCGCTTCCCATACATCCTCGGCTGCGATCTGGCCGGGACGGTCGAGCAGGTGGGGACCGAGGTCAAACGGTTCAAGCCGGGCGATCGCGTGTGGGGCAGCAACCAGGGGCTGTTCGGTCGGCAGGGGACGTTCGCCGAGTATGCGTCGGTCGATGAGCGCTGGCTCTATCCGACGCCGACTCGCATGACGGATGCGGAAGCGGCGGCGGGGGCACTCGTCGGATTGACGGCTCACATGGGGCTGTTCCTCCACGCGGACCTCAAACCGGGCGAGGTGGTCTTCGTGAACGGGGGAGCGGGCGGCGTGGGCTCGGCCGTGGTGCAACTGGCCAAGGCGGCGGGCGCGTTCGTCGCCACGACGGGCGGCAGCGACGAGAGCCTCGCGCTGTGCCAGCAGTTCGGGGCGGACCTGGCCGTCAACTATCGAAACGCCAAAGTCGACGATCAACTTCGCGCGTTCAGCATCCCCCACGGCGGAATCCATCTGTGGTTCGAGACGCTGCGCGAGCCGACGCTGGACCGCACGGTCAGCCTGATGGCCCCGCGGGGCCGCATCGTGCTGATGGCCGGTCGCGCCGCGCGGCCCGAGTTTCCCGTCGGTCCGTTCTACGTGAAGGATTTGAAGATGATCGGCTTCGCGATGTTCAACGGCACTCCCGAGGAACAGCGCGCGGCGGCCGACAAGCTCAACACGCTCTACGAATTCGGCCGCTGGAAGCCGCTGATCGGCAAGACGCTGCCGCTGAGCGAAGCCGCCGCCGCGCATCAGCTTCAAGAAGACAACACGCTCAACAAACAGGGAACGCTTGCCGGTAAGATTGTGCTCGTGCCGTGAAGTTTTCGTGGCAGTAGTCGAGCAACTTCGATCAACTCAACACGAGCGTTCCGACGGAAAGGTCTTGTTCGAACGCCTCAATGTCGGCAAAGCGGGCACGAAATAGAGCCTCTATTTGATCAGTCGTGCAATTCCCCAACTGCAGCCAGAGCACCTTCGGTGGGTTGCCTCGCACCACGCTCAAGTTGTTGTAGTCTTCGTCCTTTGTCACGATGGCGAAGTCATTCAACCCG
>JANODP010000105.1:0-9018 GCA_031412755.1 Schlesneria sp.
TGCCACGGCTGTGTCAGCCGTGAGAGCGGTCAATAATCTCACAAAATCCGCACGGCTGACACAGCCGTGGCACACGATCAATCCTTGTTCAACAGGCTGCTAACCGGCTCGCTCCGGCAGCCTTTTCGGGGATAACGACGCAACTCATTGCAAAACAGGAGCCTGCGGCATTTCTTCTGTGTCGCAATCGATCCAAATTACATCGACGTCAATGTAACTAGGATCGACGTCGAACCAGCGAGGATCGACATTTAACCAGCGGGTCGGTGGCGTGGTCTCACAAACGGGAAGGTCCCGGAGCGACCACTTCCGGACCATCGCTCCGCTCTGACCCGGCCACCCCGCCATTCCTCGCGCTGGTCCATCCATTCCGATGGCTCGTCCTGCACCGGTCGTGACGCTTCTAACGATCATCCGGCGCGCGATTGTGACGGCGGCAACGTTTGGGACGGCACCCCCCTCCCAACCGGGTGCCATCCGACGAACTGTCACAACCGGAACCGACTGTCCGAGCCGATACATCGGGCATTGGAAAGATCGTCGCGGCGGATGGCCGTGGTGGTTCGCTCAAGGAAGAGCGGAACCACGGACGCGCGGATCGAGACGACAATCGCGGCTCTCAGGGAGGAGACACGATGGCCCGCCTGGAATGGTTTCGGACGCGACAGATCGTTTGCGTGACGGCGAGCTGCCTGATGCTCGCCGGTCAGGCTTGGGGGCAGGCCAGCCCGCCGTCTCTGCTCCCCTCACCGGTTTCGTCGACCGCTGCGCCGGCGTTGCCGGGGCAGTTCGTCAACCGGGTCTATCGCGATGCCGAGGGCGAACACAAGTACGTGGTGTTCGTTCCGGTCGGATACTCGCCCGCGAAGCCGGGGCCGGTGATCCTGTATCTGCACGGAGCCTCCAGCCGCGGAACGGACGGGCGGGCGCAACTGGTCTCCGGATTGGGTGCGTCCATCAAGCTGCGTCAGGCGAGCTTTCCGTTTCTCGCCGTGTTTCCGCAGTGCGAAAACATCCAGAGCCGCATGCAGGGAGGCTGGACCGACGATCCCAAGGAGGCCGACCGGGCGTTGAAGATCCTCGATGCGGTCGAGCAGGACTACAGCGTCGACAAGAGCCGTGAGATTCTGGTCGGCTTGTCGATGGGGGGAACGGGGGCCTGGGATGTTGCCTCGCGCACTGCCAGTCGCTGGTCGGCTCTCGTCGTGGCGGGCGGGGGCGGAAAGATCGAGCAGGCGGTGAAGTTGGCCGGGGTTCCCGTCTGGGCCTTTCACGCCCTGCACGATCCGTTCATTCCGATCGATGTCCCGCAGGAGATGATCGCAACGATTCGCACCGCGGGCGGGCGGGCCTTTCTGAGTGAGATCGAAGGACGCAGCCACGACATCAGCGGCGTCACGTTCACTCAACCGGCGTTGCAGGAGTGGTTGCTCGATCCGAAGAAGGAGCCGCAACTCGAGGGCCTCAAGTTTGAGAATCCCGTCGGATACAAGAGCGGCCTCGAGGAAGAAATGCCGTTCGTACCGGGAGCCGAAGTCTCACAGGCGGTCCGCGTGCGCCTCTGCAACGATGTGCTGGAATCATTTGCCTATGCACTGCCGGCGATCCTCGCCACTAAACCGATGAGCCGCTCGATGCCGGGGGTTCAGCGGCAGGGCAAGCTCGGCTTCATTCCGCTCGACTTGTCACTCAGTGGACTCCACTTTCAGGGACATGTGGAACGGGCGCAGTTGGTCACACAGCCTCCCGACCGACTGATGGTGCGGCTGGGCCTGCGCAACGTGACGATGACCGTCTCCAGGACTCAAATGAATACCAAGGTGCTGGTGTCGGCCTCCGCCGGGCCGATGCACGTGGTGATCGGGCATCGCGAGCCGGTCTGGCTGACGGCGGTGATCCGTCCGCGAATCGAGAATCGCCAGGTGAAGTTTGACGTCGTCGGAACGGACTTCCGGATTCCGAACGACAACTGGTACGTGACCGAGCCGTCCGACGTCCATGTCCGCGGCTTGCCGCTGCTCAACGGCCGCGTCTCCGACGGAATGGTCAACAGCGTCTACAACCGCAAGGGTGAGATCGAACAACAGGTGATCGGGAGCATCGCCGGAATGGTTCAGAAGGCCGAGGCGGCCGTCAATCAAATGCTCAGTCGGACAGTGTTGTTTGAACAACTGCCGCTGCCCATCTGGCAACCGCGGCTGCGTCCGTTCCCCGAGTCGGTCCGGATCGACCAGCACGGAGTGACGCTGACGGTCGGGACGACGTTCGGAGTTCTCGGGCATCCCGAGAAGCCGCTGGCGTTGCGAAAGTACGCTCCGGTGTCGCCGCGGCGTGCTCCGCCCATCACGACGGGAGCCGAACTGGCCATCAACGAACAGATGATTTCCGCCTGGACGGAGTTGATCGTGGCTGGCCGCGTGAACTACTTCAACAGCGCCGACTTCCACGGCAGTGAGTTTCGCATCCTTTCCGATCCGAAGTTCCTGCAGGAGGTGATCCCGGATCTGAAACGGTATGGCGACAACTTTGAGGCAGACATCGCGTTCCTGTTGAACAAGCCGCTCCATCTGCTGGATGCGAAGCAACCAGGACCGCTGCCCACGTCCGAAGCCGTGCGGACGGGCAACGGCCTGCGGCTGTCGATGTCCGGTCTGCGTACGGCGGTCTCGGTTCGACAGCCGGGCGAGAAAGCGTGGAAGCCCTGCGCGAATTTCGATCTGGACATCGATCGGGATTATCAACCGCAGATCCTGCAGGGGGGCTTCGCGGCGCGGGCGGTGCGCTTGATCCCCACGTCTGAAGTGCGCTGCAAAGTCGAGGGCGAATTCGCTCCCGGCTATGAACCCCAAACACCGGGCATTGATGTCCCGCGGTTTGTCTCGCAGGTCATGCTCGGTCGCGACGGGGCGCAGAAAGAGGGAAACAAGCCGATCCCGTTGCAGGATCTCGCGCTGGGCGGTGTGCCGTTTCGAATGGAGGAATTCACCTGGCAGGAGAACAGCCTGGTGCTGCGGTTGAAGATTCCCGCCATCGTCGTCACGAACGACACCGACCAGGCGCTGACCTATGAGACGCGCGGACCCTTCTCCGACTGGAGCCAGTCCCGCACCATCGCCCCCGGCGAACACAACGAGTTCAAGGTGCCGTACCCGTTGACGTGGCGACGCCGGCTCCCGACCACGACCCAGTTCTACACGCTGCCAATCGGCCGGGAGGCGTCCGTCCGCGACGCGCCGACTCCCGGCGTCGTCCTCGTCCGCGACGAGATCGACCTCGACGACCTCGGCGATGCCCCCCGGGCGGCTCATCTCGAAGTTGAGTCGCCGGTCACAAAATAACGAGGCCCTCCACCAACTGTATGTAGCTGAGTTCACAAGAACTCAGCCCAACGCACTGTCACCAGCTGAGTTCTTGCGAACTCAGCTACAGCCCTACGAATAATCCGGGCCGATCCTGTTGGCCAAGACGAACCCTCATTGCATTGAAGGACAACGACGCATGATCTCAGAAACGAGTCAATCGGCGGCCGGAGACGGTCGAGCCTTGCGACGGATGTCGCCGGTGAACGGACGCTGCAACACGTTGATGCGGCTGGTGCTCGCGATCGGGTTCGTGTCGAGCTCGCTGGCCGCCAGCGGAGCGGCTCCGGCCGGACAGTTCGTCAATCGCGTCTATCGCGACGACAAGGGGGATCACAAGTACGTCGTCTTCCTCCCGGCGGCTTACAACCCGGCGACGAAGTGGCCGACGGTGCTGTATCTGCACGGCGCCCACAGTCGCGGCAAGGACGGTCGGGCTCAACTGGTGGGCGGGTTGGGACCGGCGATCAAGTTGCGGGCGGCCACTTATCCCTTGATCGCGGTCTTTCCCCAGTGCGAGAACACCCACAGCCGTCTGCTGGGGGGATGGAGCGATGAATCGGACGACGCGGACCGGGCACTGAAAATCCTCGACACCGTCGAGCGGGAGTTCAGCGTCGATAAGAGCCGCGAGATCCTGGCGGGCTCGTCGATGGGGGGCAGCGGCGTGTGGGAAGTGGCCTCACGCACGCCCGAGCGCTGGTCGGCCCTCGTCCCGTCGGGCGCTCAGGGCAAGCCCGAGCACGCCGCGAAGGTGGCTCGCATCCCGATCTGGTCGTTCCACGTCAAGGGAGATCCGATGATCCCCATGAGTGCCGCGGAGGGAATGGTGGCAGCCGTTCGCGAGGCCGGTGGGCGGGCGTTTCTCACCGTGATTGAAGGCCACGGCCATGCCGACAGCAACCTGGCCTTCATCCAGCCAGCGTTGGATGAGTGGCTGCTCGACCCGAAGCGGGATCCGAAGACCAATCTCACCTGGACGATTCCGGCCGGCTACAAGGAGGGTTTGGAGGAAGAGATTGTGTTCGTGCCCGGAGCCGACATCTCGCACGCGGTTCAACTGCGGGTCTGTCGCGACGTCCTGGAGTCGCTGGCCTACGCCCTGCCACCGAAGATGTCGACTCAGCCGATGGCCGGCTACGCCCCCAACATCCATCAATCGTCCAATGTCGGCTTTCTCCCCTTCGCGATCTCGATGTCCGGGGTCCAGTACCAGGGGCATCTCGAACGGGCGAGACTGATTCCCCAGGCTCCGGATCGTCTGCTCGTCCAGCTCGGTCTGCGAAACGTGACGATGACGATCGGGAACTCCCAGATCAACGGCAAGGTGTTCATCTCGGCCACGGCGGGGCCGATGCACATCGTGATCGGGCACCGCGCCCCGGTGTGGCTCAACGTCTCCGTCCGTCCCCGCGTCGAGAACCGTCAACTGCGGCTCGATCTGGTCGGAGTCGATTTCCAAATTCCGAACGACAACTGGTACGTGACCGAACCGGCAGGAGTCCGCGTGCGGGGGATGCAGTTCCTCAGCGGACGGATCTCCGACGGGCTGGTGGACGGCATCTATTCGAAGAAAGGGGAAATCGAGCAGCAGGTCCGGTCCAGCGTGGTCAGCATGCTGCCGAAGATGGAGGCGGATCTGAATGCCTCCTTCAAGAAGGTGATCCCCATCGGGAAGGTGCCGATGCCCGTCTGGCAGCCGCGACTGAAGATCTGGCCGGAGCAACTGACCATCGACGATCGCGGTCTGACGATGGTGCTCGGCGCGACCATCGCCAAACTGGGGGAAACTCCCGCCGACTTCCAGGTCCGGCAGTACAAGACGAATCGGACCGACCGCTTCGAGTCGCTCACATCCGGGGTCGAGGTCGCGGTCTCCGAGCAATTCGTCCCGGCCTACACCGAGCTCATCATGGCCGGACACGTCAATCACCTGCATGCCGTCGACTTCGGCATGAAGGAGTTCCGGTCGTTGAACGACATCGCGTTTCTGCGGGAGGTCATCCCCGACCTCAAACGGTTTGGCGACGACATCGAAGCCAACGTCGCGTTCGAGCTGCTGGAACCCGTTCGCCTGACGGACGTCGTCAAGCCGGTCGAACCGTCTGCCGAGGACAAGTCAGCGCCGTCACCAGCGACCATGGGCATCTCGTTTTCCAAGCTGCGAACCCTGATCTCGACGCGGCGCATCGGCGAGCGGCAATGGCAGCCCTACGTCGAGGTTGATCTGCAGGTCAGCCGCGATTACGAGTTGGGCGTCGTTCGCGGCGGCTTCTCCGCGCGGGCGATCAAGGTCAAGGAAGCGTCCGAGATGCGTCGTCACGCGACGGGCCGGTTCGTCGCGGGAGCCAAACCGGAAACCAGGGAACTCAATCTGGATCTGCTCGTCGCGCAACTCGTCAAGTCGGTGGCCGAGATGCAGGGCCAGGCCGATGCCCTGTCGATCCTGTCCAGGGACCTCGATCTGATCGGCGTGCCGCTGCGGCTCGAGCGTCTCGATCGCTCTGCCGGGCTGTTGATCGTCGGCCAGGAACTGCCGGGGATCATCATCAACAATTCCACAGAGGACACGCTGACGTATGAGGTGCGGGGACCGTTCACCGACTGGGCCCAGCCCCGGAAGATCGAACCGGGACAACGCCACGAGTACCGCGTCCCGTATCCGCTGACATGGCGTCGTCGGCTGCCGACGACGACGCTGTTCTACACGCTGCCTCTCGGGCGGGAAGCCTCCTGCCGCGACGTGCCGACCCCCGGACTGGTCCTCGTGAAGGATGAACTGACGCCGAACGCGACGGCACCGAAGTCGGCCCAGCTCGATGATCCGCTGCTGATTCAGCAGTGACGGTGGCTTCGCTTGTAGCTGAAGTCGCAAGACTTCAGATCGGAACTCTTGCGAGTTCCGCTACAGTGCGTGAGTGGCGTTCCAAACGTGCTACGTCTGATCCAGGGCCGCGCGGAATATCAAACGCCACAACAAGTCGATCAGACAATGGGCGTGCGGGCGTTCGACAGCGAAAGGAGTTGCCACACCGCAGCCGCCAGCCGACGGATTCCCTCCCGAATTCCGGGGGCATCCTGCACGCCAAAGCTCAGCCGCATCTGGTTCTTGCGAACGGCGGCCGATCCCGACGGATAACAGATCTCACCGGGGACGTACATCACGCGGTGCCTCTTGGTGGCGAGGTGAAACAACGTGCTCGAAAAGCCCGTCTCGATCTGCTCGGGCAGTGACAGCCAGACGTAGAGTCCCCCATCGGGACGCAGCCAACTCACGCCGGGAACAGTGGCGAATTCACGGTCGAGTGCCGCGAGCATCGCGTCGCGCTTCACACGGTACGCGGCACGGACCTCCGACACGTGGGACTCGTACTGCCCCGACGAAAGGACCGTGGCGAGAAGATGCTGGTTGAGGTTCGCCGATCCAAAGTCGTCGTTGCCCTTCAGATCGCAGACCGGCCCGACGAGCGACTTCGGCAGGACGCCCATGCCGACGCGGACTCCCGGTGAGAAGCTCTTCGAGAACGTTTGGGCCAACACCACAGTGTCGCGTGCTTCGTCGAAGCTCCAGACGCTGGGGCGTTCCTCGCCGTCGTAGCGCAACTCGCGATACGCGGCGTCGTCGAGGACGAACAGTTGGTGATCGCGAGACCACTTGCGGGCGATCTCGACCACCTCGCGCCGCCGCTCGGTCGACAGGCTGACTCCGCTCGGGTTCTCGTAATAGCTGACGACGTAGATCAGCTTCACGCGCGGCAACTCACCCGCCGCCGCCAGCCGGGCCAGTTCGGCGTCGAGGGCCTGCGTGTTGAGGCCGTGTTCGTCGGTCTCGATCGGAATCGTGCGGGCTCCCACGCCGTTGAGCACGCCGAGGAACACGAAATACGTCGGAGCGGCCACGAGGCAGATGTCGCCCGGATCGAAGAGTGCATCGGCGACGAGCGACAACAACTGCTGCGACCCCGTCGTGAGGACCAACTGATTCGGGTCGATCTTCAATTCATCGGGCGCACAGTGTTCGAGCCGCGTGAGATGCCGTCGCAACTGCTCGCGCAGGCCGTCGGCACCGGCGGTCGTTCCGTATTGCAGAGACTGCCGCGCGCGAGCCTCGTCCTGAAACAGGCCGCTCAGCGCCGTGCGACACTCGGCAACGGGCAGGCTCGCTTCATCGACCAGCCCCGCCGCCAGCGAGATCACGTCCCGGTTCTCGACCGCCTGCTGCATCAGAAAGCTGATGGCCTGGTCTTTCGCCCGGTGGGACCGCTGGCTGAGTTGGACGGATGGTGGGCTGGGCATGGTGAATAGACTCTTTCACGTACGGGGCGGACGCTTTCGGGGATTCGCAGGATGGAACTTCTCAATCGCAGCCCGTACCCCTTCAACAAGTGCATCCACATCCTGCGGCAAGTTGTAGAACGCAAAGCTTGCTCGTGTGGTAGCCAATTTCCCTAACAGTTCATGGAGTAGCATCGTGCAATGATGGCCGGCCCGGATGGCGACGCCGCGTAGGTCGAGAACG
The DNA here is from genome assembly GCA_031412755.1 of Schlesneria sp. Taxonomy (GTDB): domain Bacteria; phylum Planctomycetota; class Planctomycetia; order Planctomycetales; family Planctomycetaceae; genus Schlesneria. The sequence continues at coordinate 7,879 of JANODP010000105.1, forward strand.
TGCAACAAATCGTGCGGATGAACTCCTTCGACGGTGAAACTCAGGATGGCTCCCTTGTGTTCGACTGCCGGGCCGTGGATCGTCACGCCGGGGACCGAGGCCAGCCGCTCGTGAGCCTTCACCGACAGTTCGTGCTCGTACTGCATGATGCGTGGCAGGCCGAGTTGGCTCACGTAGTCGATCGCCGCACCGAGTCCGACCGCCTCCACGAACGGGCACGTCCCCGCTTCAAACTTCGCGGGGGGATCGGCCCACGTGGACGAGTCGAGGAAGACCTCGCGGATCATGTGTCCGCCGGCGAGGAACGGGTCCATCGCTTCGAGCAGTTCGCGCCGCGCGTACAGGACGCCAACGCCCGTCGGGCCGTACAGCTTGTGACCCGAGAACGCCAGAAAGTCGATGCCCGGCGAGCGAACGTTGGTCGGCGCATGCGGCACGCTCTGCGCCCCATCCACGCAGATCAACGCCCCCACGTCGTGAGCACGCTGCGCGATCACGTCGATCGGGTTGATCGTTCCCAGCACGTTGGACATGGCCGTCACCGCCACCAGCTTCGTGCGACGAGTCAACAGTTCATCCAGCCGGCTCAGGTCGAGACGACCATCGGCGGTGAGCGGAATGTACCGCAGTTCGGCCCCCGTCGCGGCGGCGGCCAACTGCCACGGGACGAGGTTCGCGTGATGCTCCATCTCGTTGAGCAGGATCTGATCGCCCGGCTTCAGAAACTTGCGGGCCCATCCGTGCGCGACCATGTTCAGCGACATCGTCGTTCCGGACGTGAAGACGATCTCGTCCGGTTCGTTCGCGCCGATGAAGCGCTGCACTTTCTCGCGCGCCGATTCCAGCTCCGTCGTCATCCGGTCGCCAAGCTGGTGAATGCCGCGATGGACGTTGGAGTTGTACTGCTCGTAGCACTCGACGATTTTGGAGATGACCTGCCGCGGCTTCTGCGACGAGGCGGCGGTGTCGAGATAGACGAGCGGCATGTCGCCCGCCAACCGCTGCTGCAGGATCGGGAAGTCGCGACGGACGGCTTCGACATCAAACGGCGGGTTGGGCGGGGACGACACGATCACTACTCGGACAGAGGCATGAGTGAGGAAGGAGCTGGCATGGGGGAGACACTCAACCGGAGCTGGG
>JANODP010000106.1:0-8463 GCA_031412755.1 Schlesneria sp.
AGCCTGTCCCGCGTCATCCGCCCCACCGCCAACGACCTCGACAACCCCCAACTCCTCCACAGACTCGCCAAGACGATCGCTCCTACCAAAACTTGACTCAAAGAGTCATATTTGGAACTCGAAGGAGTCCACGCACCCTACCTCGACTCAGTCCGGCTCAGAGAGCGTGACGCAGATCGGCTTCGACTGTAGAGTATGCCTCGCATTGGTCGATTCTGTTGTGACGGGAGGTCTTGTTCGATGGCTCGTGAACACGACATGAATGGTGGTAAGGGCAGGCAAGTGCGTCGGCGCGATGTGCTGCGAGCGGGTCTGTTTGGCGGAGCTGTCACGTCGTTGGCGGGGCTGCTCCGGGCGGAGAGTGCTGCCGGGCGGACGGCTTCGCGGAAGAGGGTCGTGTTTGTGCATCTCGATGGCGGGCCGCCGCAACTCGACATGTTCGACCTCAAGCCCGAGGCTCCGGTTGAGATCCGGGGCGAATTCACGCCGATCGAGACTTCGGTGCCGGGCATCTCCATTTGCGAGTTGCTGCCGAAGCTGGCGGGGATCGCGCATCGAGTTGCCTTCGTCCGGTCGCTGGTGGGATCGGCCGGGGCTCACGACGCCTTTCAATGTCAGTCGGGGTTCGAGGCCAAGAATCTGCAATCGCTGGGCGGGCGACCGGCGTTGGGGTCGGTGGTCTCCAAGCTGCAAGGCTCGACGGCCGATGCGTCGCCGGCGTTTGTGGATCTGATGCAGGGGCGAGCGTTGGTCCGCAACAGTGCCCGGCCCGGGTTTCTCGGCCCGGCGTATCAGGCGTTTCGGCCCGACATCTCGCACCTGTTCGCGAGAGAACTCGAACCGGGGATGAAGAACGAGTTGGCGCGGCTCGGCGCGAATCACTCGGTCAGCCTGAAGCTCGACGGGACGATCAGCCTCGACCGGCTGACCGACCGGACGCAGTTGCTCGCCCAGTTCGACACCTTTCGCCGTGAGGTCGATTCGGCGGGCATGATGGGGGCGATGGACCGGTTCACTCAGCAGGCGGTCGGCATCCTCACGTCGGGCGAGTTGTCCGACGCACTCGACTTCCAGAAGGAAGACCCGCGCGTCCTGGACCGTTACACGCTGACCGTCACCGGTGGCCGACCGAACACCACCTCCGAAGACCCCGGTGCCACCAAAAAGTTTCTGCTGGCGAGGCGGCTGCTCGATGCGGGTGTGCGCTGCGTCAGTCTCTCGATCAGCGACTTCGACACGCACAGCGACAACTTCCCGCGGATGCGTCACGTCCTGCCGATCGTCGATCACGGGTTGGCGTCGCTGATCACGGACCTCGAAGAACGGGGGCAGCTCGACGACACGCTGATCGTCGCGTGGGGCGAGTTCGGTCGCACGCCGCGCATCAATCCGAAAACGGGAGGTCGCGACCACTGGCCTCAAGTCGGCCCGGCCTTGATCGCGGGAGGCGGCCTGCGCGGCGGCCAGATCATCGGCGCGACCGACCGCACCGCCAGTGTCGCCGTCTCGCGACCGGTCTCCTACAAAGACGTCTTCGCCACGATCTACCACCACCTCGGCCTCGACCCCCACCGCACGGCACTCACCGACCCTCAAGGCCGGCCTCAACATTTGCTCGACGAAGGCCAGCCGATCCGCGAGTTGATCTGAAGAGTTTGAACCACGGATGACAGGGGTGGTCTTCAGTCGCACCTAAAGTAGCCTTCACCGCTCCGCATGAACTGAGCCGATTGTGAGTGGATCCTTGCATCAACAATCGGCACCGAAGTTCGCACACGGCTTTCTTCACGCGGAGCGATGAAGGCTACATTGAAGCAGAAGAATTTGCGCAGGCCGACAAGAAATGAAACGTTAGTAGTACAGATGCCACAGTTGAAGAGACAGACCAGAAACTCATTCAACGGGCGCAATTCTTGTCCCCTCGCCCCCGCCCTGTTTTCAGGAACGAATACTGGGGGGGAGAGGGTTAGGGTGAGGGGGCAGAACGGTGAACAGACATGACGATTCGAGCCGATGGCATCTGCAGGTGATCGCCCGTCTGCTTTTCGTGTCTTTCGCGTGTTTCGTGGTTCCCCTGCTGGCCTTCGCTCAAGATGCTCCGCCAGCCAAGATTCGGCTGCTCCTGATCGGTGATTCGACCGTGGCGAGCTATCCGAATCCGCCCGCCGACCGGCCCGATCTGACCGGTTGGGGACAGGTGTTTGGCGAGTCCTTCACCGACAAGGTGGAGGTTATCAATCATGCCAAGTCGGGCCGCAGTTCGAAGAGCTTCCTTCGCGAGGGACTGTGGGCGAAGGCTCTCGACGTGAAGGCCGATTACGTTTTCATCCAGTTCGGCCACAACGATCAGAAGGGCAAGCCCGCCGCGACCGAAGCCGAGGGTGAGTTTCGAGACAACCTCAAGCGATACATCGCCGAGGCACGCGAACGCGGGATGAAGCCGATCCTCGTGACACCCGTGGCCCGACGCACTTTTGCCGGGGGGCGAGCCGCCTCAACTCTGGGTCCGTATGCCGACGCGATGAAGATCGTCGGCGAAGCGACCAAGACGCCGGTGATCGATCTCCACGCCAGCAGCGTCGCGCTCTACGACAAACTCGGCGACGAGGCGAGCGCCGACTACACCGCCGCCACGACCGATCGGACTCACTTCAGCCGCAAGGGAGCGCTGGCGATGGCCAGGCTGGTGATCGACGAGCTGGGTGAGAAAGTGCCGGAGTTGAAAGCCGTGATGGTTAGTGGTGTGAAGTGATGTAGACCAAGTAGAAGTAGGTTGGGTCGAGTCTTCGAGACCCAACAGCGAAGTCATGGTAGACGCTGAGGATATCTCCGAAGACACTGGCAGAGCCAGTGGCACACCAAGAACAGTTTGTGCCAGCGGCACCCGGCGTTTGAACGGTTACGCGCTTGTATGATCGCCTGTTGCACACCAAGGGAATGCCAAGGAGTGGGAACTTAAATGCCGCTTGATCGTTCGAATCGCCTGTTTCCCAAATATGGGTATGCCGTTTCTTGGACTAATCCCGGATTCTTGGCCTTGGTGATCTATGCTGGATTTTGCATTTTGTACTTTGATGTGTTCTTTGGTGGCTTGGTAAGAGATGTTGTTGCAGACTTCACCCGCGACCCACTTAACGACCTCATCACGGATCTCAACGACACTTCCCCGCAACCTGTCAGTTGCGGACCCTTTACATTGTGCGGCGCGTTTACGGCGTTGATGTGCTCTGCAGGCGCCACTGTACTAATTCAGCTTTCGCACTTCTGCGGGGTAAGAATTGCCAATCGGGAGGCTAGACGCATTCTGACGAGGATCCAACAGCAGCCAGATTTACCGTGGGACAATTTGTGCCTCTATTTAAGGCCCCATTGGCTCGATTCTCGTTCTGTCATTGAGAATCCATTTTATCAAGGGGGGCACCCTTGGGTGCCCGACTTCTTCAATCTTAGGTTAGTGACTGTAGATCAGTTGCTATCTCAGATACTGGATTCGCCAACAATCGCCCTCGGAACAAAACGGATGTCGATTGCCACTGGAAGTGTAAATGTTTCCGATAGCGTGTGGAAAACTGTTGTGGCAAAGCTGGTGAGATGTTCATCCGTGATTGTCTACGTCCCGGACGAAACACTCGGGATGTCATGGGAGATGGAAGAGATTCAGCGACAGGGTGCAACCAAAAAGATGATCCTCTTTCAGCCACCGGAATCTGCGGCTAAAGCAATCCAGCACAAGACTTCACTGACTTATTGGCAAACCCTTGAAGAAAGATTTCAGGTCAATTTTGGAATTAAACTGCCGGACTTCGATTCTCGCGGCTCGGCAATTGCCTGCGAGAAAATTCCAACGTCTGTTGCTTTGCGCGCGGTAACCGAAATTACTGCCGCGCTGCAGGCGAAGGGCGCATAGATCAGGCACGGACGGGTGGCACTCCAAGAAAAGCTTGTGCTAGCGATGTTATGGCTCATGGTGGGTCTCGATGACTCGACCACATCCCTACGAGCTTGGTGTTCATCAGCCAAATACTTCCTGCACGACCTTGCCGCCGTTGACGGTGAGCATTTCGTTGCGGTTGCGGTGGCGGTAGGTCAGGTGGTGCTGATCGACTCCCAGCGCGTGCAGGATCGTGGCGTGCAGGTCGTTCGGGTGGACGGGCTTCTCGATGGCAGCGTAGCCGACCGGGTCGGTTGAGCCGATGATCTGGCCTCCCTTCACACCGCCACCGGCGAGCCACATCGAATAGCCGGACGGAGAATGATCGCGGCCGTCGGAGTCTCCCTGCATGGTCGGCGTGCGGCCGAATTCGCCTCCCCAAATGACGAGCGTCGTGTCGAGCAGTCCGCGCTGTTTGAGATCGGCCAGCAGCGCGGCGATCGGTCGGTCGGTGGCGAGGCACGTTTTGCGATGCTCGTCGCGCAGCTTGCTGTGCGCGTCCCAACCGCCCGAGCGGAGTTGAATGAACCGCACACCCCGCTCGACGAGGCGCCTGGTCCAGAGACAGTACTTGCCGAACTCGGCGGTTTCCTTCTGGTCGAGGCCGTACATCTGCTGCGTCTCGGCGGTCTCGGGCGAGAGGTCGAACGCTGCGGGGGCCGTCAGTTGCAGGCGGCCCGTCGCGGCGTAGGCTTCGATCCGCGCATTGAGTTCGTTGTGCGAGGTCGCGTTTCGCAGGTGCCGCCGGTTGAGTGAATCGAGCAACTCCAACTGTCGCGACCGTTCGGCCATCGGCACGCCGGGCGGGAGCGACAGGTTCGGAACACCCTTCTCGCCATCGACGAGCATTCCCTGATACTGAGCGGGCAGGAAGCCGGCTCCGATGGCGGGGGGCCGGATCGTTTCGCCCGCCTTGAACACGACGAAACTGGGCAGGTTGCGGTTCTCGCTGCCGAGGCCATACGTCAGCCAGGCCCCAAGGCTCGGGCGGTCACCGAGACCCGTGCCGGTCGTCGCGATGAATTCGGCCGGGGCATGGATCGGGCTGTCATGGCGACAGCTGCGGATGACGCACAGGTCATCCACTCGCTGAGCCACGTTGGGATAGAGCTCTGAGACTTCGATGCCGCTCTCGCCGTGCTTGTGGAACGAAAACGAACTGGCCATCAGGTTGTGCAGCGGCGCGCGGGCGATCTTCGGAATACCGGCGGCAATGGAGTCGGGAACGGTCTGCTTGTGAAGCCGCGTCAGTTCTGGCTTGGGATCCCACGTATCGACCTGACTCGGCCCGCCCCCCATGAAGAGAAAGATAACACTCGTCGCGGTGGCACGATGCGAACGAATTGCCGCGCCGGGCGAGGCCGTGTCCGCTGAAACTGCTGGCGTCGCTCCCCTGCTCTCCTCGCGCAGCAACTCCGCGAGCGCGATGGTTCCCAACCCGAAGCTGCTGGTGTGCAGGAGGTCTCGGCGAGTGAAGGGGGCGTCAAACATCGGTCGGCTCCGGCGGGCCTACGGCAGATAAACGAACTCGTTCAGATTGAGCAATGTGTGACAGAACAGCACGAGCCGTGTGGCTCGTTCGTTAGTGGTGGGCGTTGAGTTTGATGGCTCCGCTGCGGGACGTTCGACGAGGAACGCGGTTGATTCCGCGAGTTCCTCCGCATCGGGAGCGCGGTTCAGGGTGAGTCGGAATGCGCGGTCGATTTGCTCGCGCGGAGTCGAGCCAGCCTCACGCTCGACTCGGGCGGCAAGAGACTGCGCACGGCTGAAGGCAAAGGGGTTGTTGAGCAGGTAGAGGGACTGAATCGGCGTCGTGGTCGTGTGCCTGGCCGGGCAGCTTTCGGCCGCTTCGGAAGGGCCGTCGAAGACCTGCTGCATCTCGGGCGTGGCCCCTCGTTTTTGGAAGAGGTAGACCGAGCGGCGCCGGCTGGCGGGCGAGTCCGTCTGTGCGACACTTCGACCGCCGAGCGTGCTGTCGAGCTCATCGGTCGCCGCCAACATCGCGTCGCGGATCACTTCGGCATCGAGCCGCCGCGTGTTCCACCGCCAGAGAGTGATGTTGTCGGGATCGAGATTCGCATTCGTGAGTGGTGTTCCACCGTCCTCCCCCCTCACCCTAGCCCTCTCCCCCGAAGACGGGGGCGAGGGGACCGGAGTTGCTTCGAGTGAGGCGGCCCGTTGATAGGCGAGCGAAGTGACCATCAGACGGTGCAGGTGTTTGGTGTCCCAGCCGCTGGCGAGCAGTTCGCTGGCGAGCCAGTCGAGGAGTTCGGGATGCGATGGCGGCGCACCCTTGAGACCAAAATCATCCGGTGTCGCGACGATGCCTCGTCCAAAATGATGATGCCAGAGTCGGTTCGCCCACACTCGCGCGGTGAGGGGATGCTGGGAGTCAGTCAACCATGCGGCCAGCGTTTGCCGCGAGTAGTTCGACGAAGAATCGGTTCCCTTTGTCATCACGGCATCGAAGATCGCGGGAGTGCCCGGCTGGAGTTTTGGCCCGAGGCCGTGAACCTCGCCACGGATCATCAGGTACGGTTGGTAGTGAGCCATCTCATCGGGAACGAACGGCAGCGCGTAGAACCCGAGTGCGGGGAGCGGTTTCAGCTCGTGAGGGCTGGTGGATGGTGCGACGAAGGCGAACGTCTGCGGCACCGGCGGCGCGGGCTTTTCGAGTTCGCCGAGTTTTCGTTTCAGTTCGTCGTACAGTTTACGATCGGCTTCCGGGATCGCCTTCTCGATCTCGCCGTTGGCGAACTGTGTCTTCAGGCTGACCTGTCGCGCGAGGCGTTCCTGTTCGATGGTCCTCTGGTCGAACGGCGTCTGGAATGCCCTGACCGCTTCGGGGGACTGAGCCTGGAGCGCAGCTTCGGTCTTGTGTTGGCGAGCGGCTTCAAACAGAGACTGTTTCAGCGCGACGGCTGCCTGGTATTCGGCGATGCGTCGTGTGTCGGACGGTGACTCCGGGGCCACCTCTTTCAACGCGAAAGGCTGTGGCTGGCCGCGCACGAAATAGCCGTGCAGTCGATAGTAGTCGCGGATCGTGATCGGATCGAACTTGTGGTTGTGGCACTGCGCACACGACAGCGTCAGGCCGAGGAACGCGCTCCCCGTTGTGTTGACGATATCGACGAGAACCGCATTGCGCTGGAGCCATTTGTCCTCCTCGTTGCTGCTGATGCGCGCGGCCGCCAGAAAGCCGGTGGCGATCAGGTTTTCATCCGAGTATGGCTGCAACTCGTCTCCGGCGAGCTGCTCGGTGAGGAAGCGGTCGAATGACTTGTTGGAATTGAACGCGGCGACGACATAGTCGCGGTAGCGCCATGCGGACGAACGGGGATGGTTGCTTTCGTAGCCTTCGGTCTCGGCAAATCTCGCCACATCGAGCCAATGTCGTCCCCAGCGTTCGCCGTAATGAGGTGAACTGAGCAGACGATCGGTCAGCCGCTCGAAGGCATCCGGCCGGTCGTCGTCGAGGAATTCGGTTAGCTCATCGTGTGACGGAGGCAATCCGGTCAGGTCGAGCCAGAGTCTGCGAGCGAGCACGATTTGATTGGCTCGTGGCGCGGGTGATGCAATGCCGAGTTCGAGTTGCTTGGCGCGGAGGAAGGCGTCCAGTGGATTGCCCCTCACCCCCGGCCCCTCTCCCCGAAGGGGCGAGGGGAGTGGAGAAGAAGACAAAGTGTCGGGGCGTTGATTTGTGGGGACGGCTGGTCGCGTGATGGGACGGAACGCCCAGTGAGTCAGCGCTGAGGTGTACGGAGGTGGAACGAGGCGGTCATCCCACGACAGGCCCTCATCAATCCATGCTTTCAGGATCGCGACCTGCACGTCGGTGAGACGCGGCCCCTCGGGAGGCATCTTGCCGTCACCGGTCGCCTGGGTGACGAGGCGAATCAGTTTGCTGGACTCATTCCTCCCGACTGCAACCAGCGGCACTCCGGTCGTTTCGCCGAGCAGGTCTTCGCGCGAGTCGAGCCGATGTCCCGACGAAGCGTCGCTTCCCTGATGGCACTCGAAGCAGCGGCTCTTGAGGATCGGAAAGACATCGTCGGCGAAGTCGATCGTGCGCGCGGCCACCGGTGTCAGAGGCCGCTGCGGAGCCGGATCGTCTCCACTCGCGCGGCCGTGCAGGACCGCCAGCGCCAGCACGCCACAAAGTCCGGCGGGTGAAAAAAGTGTCCGGTTCACAGGAGGCTCGATGGAGAAACGACTGACGTGGAATGGCCCTCGCGGTCAAGTGGCGGTGACGGAGAAAGCGTACTCGTCTTGCCAGTCTGTGTCACTCGGGATCGGCCTTGATCGACAACGGGTTTGTCCTCGACCACAATTCTCGTCGGTGATGCCGCGTGAGATCGAGCGAACAGAAAGGGACAGCATGGCCAAGCAGAAAGTCAGCCGACCAGCGTCCAAAGTGTCGGCGAAGTTGGCGAACAAATCAGCGGTCGCGGGGGCGCAGGCGCCGGGCGGGGAGCAGGTCGTCAAAACGGCCCCGGGCGGGGGGTCGAAAACCGTCAAACCCGGTGGGCTGG
>JANODP010000107.1:0-5720 GCA_031412755.1 Schlesneria sp.
CGAATCGTGCCCTTGAGGTCCTCCGTGACTTGCTCCGACATGGCCTCTTCCTTGAGACTCGCGTTCAACCGGCTGCTCCCAATCCGCCTTCTATCCAATCTCCCACCTTTGCCGGTAGATCATTTTCACGCTGCTGCCTTAGTTGCTTGCCTGTCTGTTTCGATTCTAAGGCAACGGCTGAATTTCGGACAAGCGTTTGAGAAGCGGGATGTTTCGATCAGGCGACCATATCAAAATGTCACCACGTTGGCTTCACGGCGGTTACAAACAGCCGCCGATCGACGTGCGAAGAAATCGCTTTGGTCCGCCAGACCGGCTGCAAGATGGGCGAGAATGGAGTTTGGAGAGCTGACATCTTGGCACGGGTGATCTCGGCCAATTACGCTCAGGTTGCGTTCACGACACGTGAGCTCGTTTTCCACCCGCTCGCGTCGGGGATTGGGCGTGAGAAACTGCAGGACGCCTGATTCGCGACGCTGGCAGGACGGATTGGTCATCGGATGAGATGCCAGCGATGCTGGAGATCTTCCGATGTCAATGACTTTCCAGGCTGCTGTGTCGAAATACCTGGCCGTGAAACGACCGGCACGGGGAACTCAAGATGAGTACCAGACTACTCTGACCAAGTGGAACGAATGGGGCGGCGGCGTACCGATTGAGCAATTGGAACGAAAGGAGATTCGCGAGTTTCTGGATTGGGTCCATGAGCGTGCCACATCGCACGATGGGAAAAATCCTGGCCGGACGGCCAATAAGGCACGGGAACACCTTCGGGCCGTAATGTCTTGGGCGTGGGAACAGGATCTGATTGGCACGTTGCCGCGATTTCCCAAGCCCAGAGAGCAGCGCGATGTCGCCGGTCGACATTATCTGACCAAAGCGGAAATCAATGCCCTGTATTTCTCGACCCACAAGATGGATCGACCTCGCGGCTGGAATCATCAGATTCCGGTCGGACGATATTGGCGTTGTGCTCTCGTCGTGTTCTTCAACTATGGCGTTGACACGGGAACGGTCTGGAAATCGACACCGTTCCATGAGCCGATACTCTGGCGGCACATCTCATGGGAGCGGCATTCGCCGGACCGAGAGGTCAAGGAGCAGTCACCCTGGGGCTGGCTGTATTATCGGAGGGTGAAGACAGGCAAGTCATTCTATCGGCCGATGAATCGCGTCGTTCATGCTCATCTCAGGAGTGTCATGCCGGAGCATCCCCAACCAGATGCTCCCGTCATTCTCGGCGGCGGGTCTCGTCCGAATGTTCAATTTCAGGAACTCTGTCAATTGGCCGGCATCAAACCAAAGCTCAACCTGGAAACCAACCAGGCAGAGCCCTGGGTTCTCAAGGATCTCCGCAAGACCTGTGCAACGTACTATGACGAGCACGTTCCGGAGTCTTCGATCGAGATCCTCGGTCATTCGGTTGGTGGGATCACCTACCGCCACTATGCACATCGGGCTCCGCTGGCGTTCAAGGCAATCATGACGCTGCGGCAACCGTCGGCATTCACGGCACTCGTCAAAGGCTTTGAGGGCGAATACCCCTGCTGCCGACGGCGGTTCGCCGATGCAATGTAAACCTCCGGACGTTGTAAACCTCCGGACGTTCTGGCCGATGCGGATTCCTCGGGTTAAGGCAACTTCGAAGACAAGGGCGGATTGACGTGGCTCAAACCGTGTACTTTTGGTTTAACCGAGAGGCCGGAAGCGATGCGTAGGTGCCTATCATGTAGTGTGTTACAACGAGTTCCCGCACCTTGAATCTTAAGGCGGGAATTGGGTTGCAGGTCGTTATCGTGTCGAAACGTCGTAAAATCCGCGTTAGTTGGCCGTCATTCCGGCAGTTTCATCTGTGAGGATTGCCCATGAGTGACGCTGTGAATCCCAGTCCCGCCAACTACGAAGCGTTTGTCAGCTTGATGATCCAGGCCGAACCTGCGGTTCGTCGGTTTGTGCGGACTTTGTTGCCAGCGTGGGGGGATGTGGATGAGGTTGTGCAACGTGTGGCGCTGGCGGCTTGGCGAAAGTTCGATCAGTTTGAACCGGGAACTGAGTTCCTCAAGTGGGCGCTGGTGATCGCACGCTTTGAAGTGCTGGCTTATCGGCGGGCCATGGCGCGCGACCGGTTGGTCTTCAGCGAGCAAATCCTGGAATTGCTCGCTGAGGAATCCGTTGCGGAAACCGAATTGGGGTCGCGTGAGGAGCGTGCGTTGGAATCGTGCCTGAAGAAGCTCGATGTCAAACGGCGGGAGTTGGTGCTGCGGGCCTATGCATACGACACGGATCAGCGCGACATCGCCGCCGCTCTCGGCAAGTCGCCGGCCGCGCTCTATATGTTACTCAGCCGCATTCGACGAGAACTGCTGGAGTGCATCGAGCGCACGCTCCGACTGGAGGCGCACTCATGAACGATTCCCATGACCGTGAGCACGAGTTCGCCGAACGCTATTTACGCGGTGACCTGAACGCGAAGGAGCTGGCGGATTTCGAGCGGTTGCTGAACGAGGACTCGGCAGCGCGAGAAAGATTTCGCCGAGCCGCCCGGTTGGATGCCAATTTGCGGAGTCTGGCAACTGAGTCGCAGGTTGAGTTGGCGGCTTGGAGGAAGCCGGGCACCGCGAGTGTGGGAAGACGTTCAGCGGCGAATCAGGTGATGTGGAAACGCCCGGGAACGTGGCGATGGCTTTCCGGGATCCTGGCGACAGCGCTGCTGCTGGCCGTTGTGTTTTGGTTTTCTCCCATTACTCATTCCGCTCCAGAACCTTTGGCGACACTGCGGTCACTGGCGGGAAACATTCAGCTTCGGGATCCAGCGGGAACATTGCGGCCCGCCAAGTCGGGAGAGACTCTATCGGCGGGGCAGGCGCTGGTCGCAGGCGACGGGGAGAGTCAGGCCGAGCTGATCTTATCCGACAACAGCGAGGTGACGATTCTGTCTAATTCGGTGTTGGCATTTCCGGCATCTACGCCACACCGATTGCATTTGGAACAAGGCAGTATTCAGGTGGAAGCGGCTCCTCAGGAGCCCGGTCGACCGCTGATCATTACGACCGAACATTCGAGAGTCACCGTGACAGGAACGCGGTTTCGGCTCTACAGCGACCGCGCCGCTTCGCGAGTCGAATTGGACGAAGGGAAAGTTCTGTTCAAACAGCAGTCGGATGGCCAGACGGTGGAAGTTGCCGAGGGATTCTATGCGGTCGCGGAGGCCGAAGACCAAGTCCTCGCAGAGCCCCGGAAACTCGTTGCGCAGCGACAGTCTTCCGCGACGTACCGATTGCAAAAAACGCTGATGCGAGCCGGCCGGACGGCCACGTTCGCTCCTGACGGAAAACGCATTGCAACGTCAAATGGCCGACAGGTGAAAGTCTGGGACGTTCAGAGCGGCGACTTGCTCAGCTCATTTCAGCACAGCGGCCAGGGCGAACTGGGACAATTCGCGTTTACCGAAAACGATGAAGCGCTGGTTTCCATCGATAGCACCGGAATGGCAATCGTTTGGACGATCGGCGCTGCCGAGGCCAATCAAACGGCGTTGCGATCAGAGCTCTTGCGACGTTCCCACATTTCGACCGATGGCGGGTGGCTGGTTCAGGGGAGTGGGATCGGTGAAGTTGCGGTCTGGAAGTTGGACGGCGCGAGCGGAAGTTTCTCGCTGGCTCGTTCCTTCGCCATCAAGCCGACAGGCGTCGCAATGGCTCGAACCGGCCCGCTGGTCGCCATCAGCCAATGGGATGGCACGATCAGGAAGTTCGATGTGGTGTCAGGGCGGGAAGTCTCGCGGCACAAGCTGGCCAAAACGCCAATTCCTCTGGCGATTTCCGATGACGGCCGTTTTTTAAGTGCCTATGCGAATTCCGATGGTCTGGTGCTGATTGATGACGAGACCGGAGAGCGGCATGCCTTATGGCCCGGCGGGGGCGTGCGTGCGAATCACCTGCGGTTTTCCGCCGATGGAAAGATCTTATTGGCTGCGATGGATGACGGCTTGGTGCGCGGCTGGGCTGCGGCTGACGGACGCCCACTGCTGGTGCTCGAATCCGGCGACACACACGTCCGTTGGCTGGACGTTTCGACCGATGCCACGCGCCTGACAACCGTCGGCGATCACGAATCTGTGAAGATCTGGGAATGCGAGTGGCCGAGATAGGCCGACGGAATAGTCGAGGACAGGGACATGAAATCACAGACATCGCTGATTGCGAGCCTTTGCGTGTTCTGCGCTGTCATGCCGGCTCAACTTCCTGCGGCAGAGACGAAATTCGCAACGGTCGAGGAAAGCCGGGCTCAATACGATCGAGTCGTGCAGCCGTTCTTCACCAAGCATTGCGCCGAGTGCCACAACGTCAAACAACCCGAGGGGGAACTGGATCTGGCGACGCTCGATCCGGATATGAAGGCCAGCACGAGCGGGGCGCGCTGGGCGATGGTCGTTGAAAAACTGACGCTGAGCGAGATGCCACCCAAGGACCAGCCGCAGCCCGATGCCGAGTCTCTGCGACAGGTGATTCGGTGGGCGCATGTGGAAGCCAAGCGGGCCAACAAGCACTTCGCCCGGCGAGCCGCGTATGCGAATGGGAATCAAGTGCCGCACGCATTGCTGTTTGATCCGCAGCACATTCCGCCCTTCGACGGCGATCCGCGCGTCCGGCGACTGAGCCCCGAGATTTATTCCGGTCTCCTCAAAGACCACGCCAAGCGCGGCGGCACCAGCCAGCCATTCTCGGCCGGTGGCCGCACGACATTCAAGGACATGGGAGCGCCGTTGATCGACGAACCGGTTACGGCGACGTTGTTTCAGAACGCCCTGGTGATCGCCCAAAGCCAGACGGACTTCAAGATCGAAGACGGCAAGGTGAAAGGCAACTTGCCACGGGAGTTTTCGGTCTTGTTTCATCCGCAGTCGCCGCCGAGCGATGCGCAATTGGAAGCGGCGATTGCCTATCAATTCCACACGATCCTGAAGCGGCCTCCCACGGAGCGCGAACAGCAACGATTCCTGAAACTGATGCAGAAAAACATTGCCGACGCCGGGCTGCTGACCGGCGTCCGTTACACGTTGGCGACGGTGATGATGTTGCCCGAGGCGGTCTTCCGGGTCGAGGTCGGTCACGGCCAGCCCGATGAACAAGGACGCGTGCGGCTGGCTCCACGCGAGATCGCGTTCGCCGTGGCGTATGCCCTCACCGACAAGCGGCCCGATGCCGAGTTGCTCAAGGTGGCGGCGACCGGTGATCTCGACACGGATGAGGGGGTCGTGCAACAGGTTCGACGGCTGCTGGACGATCCAAAGATCGAGAAGCCACGCATCCTGCGATTTTTCCGTGAATACTTTGGTTATGACCGGGCCATCGATGTGTTCAAAGATCCCGACAACGGCGGAACTGTCGGACGCTTCGCCGGTCACGACCCGCGCGTGCTCGTCGAGGACACCGATCGGTTGGTGCAGTTCGTTCTCGACCAGGACCGCCACGTGTTTCGCGAGTTGCTCACCACAAACAAGAGTTTCGTTGCCTACAAGACGGCAGCGGAAACAAAGAAGAAGCGCATCGAAGAGTTGGCCAAGTTCGAGGCGGAGAAGGCCTAGAACCCGGAAAAGTTCAAGACCAAGACGTTCAATCCACCGGGCAAAAGCGTCTACGAATCGTACGGCCTGCCTGATTTCCCCGACGAGCAGCCGACGGAGTTACCCGCCGATCAACGAGCGGGCATCCTCACAC
>JANODP010000108.1:0-5347 GCA_031412755.1 Schlesneria sp.
GAAGAGATTACCGACGGTCGAATGACGGCCAATTTTGAAATTTGAACGCCCGACCCCAGCGCACGCCGCCTCGTTGCCATCCTCCTTATCGTCACAACCGGTCGGCCAAATCCAGCCGGGGCCGGGGGGAAAGGGAATCGGTTCGGGGTGGGGCCAACCTCGGTCAGAGGCCCGTTCGCTGGCTTAGCGGCGGCGATTTTGTTATCTCTGCGGCTCAACTTCGCCCGTCCGCAGAGACGAACGGGCGAAGGAGTTAGACCAAAACGGGATGCGCACGCGATGAATGACCTGCTGACAAATCTTCAAAACCTGCTGGCGGCCGGTTGGGACGTGGTGATCTCGCTGCTGGTGCTGATCCTGCCGTGGACGCCGCTGCTGGCCTGGGTCGCCTTCTGGCTGCTGGCCGTGAACTGGGTGAAGTTGCGAGACGTCCTGCTTCGAGGGGGTTGGATCGGCGTGGTCCTGCTTGGCCTTGTGATGGTGCTGGTGTGGAGTCTGGTGGCTCCCCCGGCTGCCGGTTCGCATCACCTGTTCGGACTCCACGTGAGTAATTTCGTCGGCAAGACGGTCTATGTCACGGCCCTGCTGACGATCATGTTCCTGTGCGGGTCGGTTCAACTGTCGGGAGCCTGCGGCACGCTCGCCCAGTTCTCCGAAGTGCCACCCGACAGCGACGGGCACGGCGATGGGCACGACCACGCGGCCGATGCTCACGGCGGTCAGGCCCACGCTCATTGAGACACGTCTCGATTTGCGTCCCGGTCGTCTCACCTCTTGAGATTCGGGACGCCTCGAATTCCCGACCATTCCGGACTCAAAGGCCCTTCGTTCGATGTTTGTGAAACTTGGCGAACTGATCAACCGCTTCTGGTCGGGAATACTCCTGGCCTGGGTCGGCGTCGTGATCATCCTCGCCATGATCGCTCCGAAGCTGTGGGACGTCGTGCAAACGGAGGAGTTTGCGTTCCTGCCGGCCACGAGCCCCAGCCTCGTGGGTGAGAAGGTGTTCCGCGAAGCGTTTCCCAAGACGCTCGTCCCCAGCCGCGTGGTGGTCGTCGTCCGACGCATGGACGGCGGGCTGACGGAACAGGACCAGGAATGGATCGATGACGGGATCGACGACAACGATCCCGACCGCGAGTTTGAACTGCGCGAGCGGCTGCTCCAGATCGCCGAGGACGACGGCGGGTTGGCAGCCGGACGGCACGACCAGGAGCCGCCGGAGGCCGAGAACGCCAAGCCGGCAGCGGTCCCGCGTTCCATCATCTCCGACGTTCGCACGTACCGCGACAAGACGCTGGGCAAGCTCATCAAGAGTGACGACGGCAAGGCGACGCTGGTGCTGGTCGATCTGACGACCGACTTTCTCAACGCGCGCAACCACAAGGTTGTCGGGCAGATTCAGGAACTGCTGTTCGACACCTCCGAGAAGAGTGCGGAGTTCCGCAAGCACATTCCGCCGGGCTTGGAACTGTCGCTCAGCGGCGATGCCACCGTCGGCCGCGATATGTCGCTGGCGGCGCGCGACAGCGCCAAGGCGACCGAAAACCTGACCATTGGCCTGGTGGTCTTCCTGCTGATCGCCATCTATCGCGCCCCGATGCTGGCCCTGATCCCGCTGGTTACGGTCGGCGTCTCGGTTCAATTGACGATGGCGCTGCTGAAGTTGATGGCGCAGTACCAATGGACGATCCTGTTCCCCGGAGTCGAGACCTACGTGACCGTGCTGGTGTATGGGGCCGGTGTCGATTACTGCCTCTTCCTGATCGACCGCTACAAGGAAGAGCTGGACGCGGGAATGAGCTTCGATGAAGCTTCGGCCAACTGCGTGGCGAAGGTCGGTGCGGCGATCGCGGCCAGCGCGGGAACGGTCATCTGTGGCATCGGCATGATGATGTTCGCCGAATTCGGCAAGTTCCGTCAGGCCGGGTTTGCCATCTCGTTCGGGTTGATCGTGGTCCTCGTGGCCTCGCTGACCTTCACCCCCGCGCTGCTGAGGCTGACGGGACGCTGGGCCTTCTGGCCGCAGATGAGGACCGAGCGGGTTTCCACGGGCGTCGGCTGGCTGCCCACCGCCACACTGTCGTCTCAACTGAGCCAGGTCCGCTGGTTGCAGAACACGTGGGATGCCGTCGGCCGGCTGCTGCTCAAATGTCCCATGACCGTCTGGTTGACGAGCATCGCCCTGATGTTGCCGTTCGCCGTCGTGGGCCTGATGTTCTTCTCGCATCTCAGCTACGGCCTGCTCTCCGACCTGCCACCGTCGTCGATCAGCGTCAGGGGAACGAATGTTGTTCGCCAACACTTTCCCGCAGGAGCGACCGGGCCGGTCACGATCCTGCTGCATAACGATCACGTCGACTTCTCGGAGCGCACCGCCGATGACGCCGTGGGCGGCCTCGATCTGATCCTTAATCTGACGACGGACCTCGGTGAGAAGAAGACCGAGCTGCGGCTGGCCGACATTCGCAGCGTGTCTCACCCCTTCGGCGGGGACGAATCGATCGACGATATCAAGGGGGTCCGTCGCAAGGTGACCATCGACAAGTCGATCGATCACTACGTTGGCAGCGTCAAGATCCCCGGCGAGAAACCCGACGAGCAACAAAATCACAATGTCACGCGGCTGGAACTGACCGCCGAACTCGATCCGTTTGCCCGCGACAGCATCACGCACCTGACGGAACTCCAGAACGAGATTCGATCCCTGTTGCCGGATGCGATCCGATCGCAAACCGAGATTCTGGTGACTGGTTCGACGGCCAGCATTCGCGACCTCAAGTCGGTGACCGACCGCGATCAAATCCGGATTGACCTGTTGGCCACGATCATCGTCTTCCTGATCCTGGTCGTGCTGCTGCGTCATCCGGCGATCTGCGTGTACCTCATGGTCACCGTGCTGTTCAGCTACCTGGTGGCGCTGGGAGCGACATACAGTTTTTATTGGGCGATCAGCACGGGCGAGTTTGCCGGACTCGATTGGAAGGTGCCGATGTTCCTGTTCACGATCCTGATCGCGGTCGGCGAGGACTACAACATTTTCCTGATGACCCGGATCGAGGAAGAACAACAGAAGTTCGGCCCGGTGCAGGGTGTGATTCAGGCCCTGTCGAAGACGGGCCGCATCATTTCCAGCTGCGGCATCATCATGGCCGGAACGTTTTGCTCACTGATGGCGGGCTCGTTGCAGGGCATGTGCCAACTCGGGTTCGCCCTCGCGTTTGGCGTCCTGCTCGACACGTTCGTCGTCCGTCCGATCCTCGTTCCCGCGTACCTCGTGCTGCTGAACAGTGGCCGATTTGGACGGCTCGGTCCGCTCCTCGGTCAGTCGCCCGAACCCAAGACCGGACCCGATCTCGACCTCGGATCGAGTTCCGCCCCGGCCAGTCCGTCGGTGACATGAACTCTTGTAGGATGGGCACTCTTGCCCGTCCAGCTTTGGTGTTGGAGAGCGGACGGGCAGGAGTGCCCATCCTACGATCTTGTTATTGCACGGGGTCTTGCCATGTCGAGCGATCGTTATCTGGCGCGGCGAACCAAGCTGGCTCACGCCGTTCGCAAGGCGGAGGTCTCGGCGCTGCTGGTCACCAACCCGCGCAACGTTTCGTACCTGACGGGATTCACGGGCGACGACAGCTTCCTGCTGATCGGCCCCGGCCGGACTCATCTTTTCAGCGACAGCCGGTTCGCAACGCAACTCGAAGACGAGTGCCCCGGGATTCCGGCCGAGATTCGGACGTCGCGAACAGCCATTCACGACTTCCTCGCCGAATGGCTGCCGAAGTTTTCGCTGAGCAACCTCGGGATCGAAAGCTCCTCGATGGTGGTCGCCCTCCACGACCTGCTGGCCGAGAAACTGAAGCCGCTCGAACTGGTCCCCAAGGCGGGCCTCGTCGAAGAACTGCGACAGATCAAGGACGCCGACGAAGTGGCCGAGCTGCGCGTGGCCGTGCATCAGGCCGAGCGGGGTTTCGAGTTGATGCGGTCGCTGATCCTCCCCGATCAGACGGAACGGCAGGCCGCCCACGACCTGGAACACGGCATGAGACGGTTCGGTGCCACCCGGGCGGCATTCGAGCCGATCATCGCCGTGGGAGACCGTGCCGCGTTGCCTCACTACCGCGCCGGATCGCGGCAGTTCCGTGAGTCGGGATTCGCGCTCGTGGACTGGGGCGCGCTCAGTCCGCGGGGCTATCACAGTGACTTGACGAGGGTTTTGGTCACAAGTAAGCTCCCGCCCAAACTTGTCCAGATATACGGAGTTGTGTTGAAAGCACAGCGAGCGGGCATCGAGGCCATCCGCCCCGGAGCCAAGTGTCAGGACGTGGACGCCGCGGCCCGCAAGGTCATTGATCAGGCGGGCTTCGGCAAGTACTTTGGACACGGCTTGGGACACGGTATCGGGTTGGATATTCACGAAGGCCCGAAGCTCAGTCCCATTTCGACGGACGTCCTGAAACCCGGCATGACGGTCACAGTCGAGCCCGGAATCTACCTGCCCGGCGTGGGTGGAGTCCGCATCGAAGACGACGTGCTGGTCACGCGGGACGGCTGTGAAATACTGACGTCTCTCCCGAAAGAGGCTCCGCTGCCGGCGGGCTAAGAACCGGGGTGTCGAACCCCAAACCTCAAGAACCAATCACCAAACGAATTTCAAATCTCAATTGCCAAAGACACAAACAGACACCCGAGCGAAGAACACTGGGCCGGAATCGCGTTCCCGTTGGAAGCCTTGTGATGGGGAGTTTGGTACTCGTGTGGTGTTTGGTTCTGGAGATTTGGTGTTTCGCCGAATCGAAATGAGGAAAGCGCATGACAGAAGCAACCTCTTCCGGGAACACTCCCTTCGACCTCGACCGACTGCAGCAACTCGTCGAAATGATGGAGAAGCACGGACTGAGTGAAGTCAGTCTCCGGCGCGGCGACGAACAATGGCGTCTGCGTCGCGGAGCACGCGAAGTCGTGCAGGCGGTTCCGCCAACGATGCCGATGCCATCGATGCCCCTGCCGGCCGTTTCGCAGGCGGCTCACTCCGCACCGGCAGCGGCTTCCGCCGAAGCCTCGGGGCTGATCGACATCAAGAGTCCGACCGTCGGCACGTTCTACGCCGCGCCCTCTCCCGGTGAGCCGGCGTTCGTCACCGTGGGCTCCGTCGTCACACCCGAGACGATCGTCTGCCTGCTTGAGGCGATGAAGGTCTTCAATCAAATTCCGGCCGAAGTGAGCGGCACGATCGCCGCGATCCTCGTGAAGAGCGGCGATGCCATTGAATTCGGACAGCCTTTGTTTCGCGTCAGGCCTTGAACTGAGATTCACACGCCCACTTCGAGTGGCACGCCCTGAGTCC
>JANODP010000109.1:0-6544 GCA_031412755.1 Schlesneria sp.
GCGCTGCGATGACGCGGACACCGGCGAAGACCTGGCCGAGAAGATTCGCGAATACCACATCCCCGACTTCTCGAACTGGAAAAACCACGACGCTTTCGAGGCCGCCTTCGCCGACCTGCTCCGCGATCTGCGGGCGCAGGCCTGAAGAGGGATGAGGGGCGAGGGGCGAGGGGCGAGTGAAAAACGCAGGGCAAGCTTGGTGCCTGACCCCTGACTTTGGGCCTAAAGGATCAACATCATGAGTCGCTCGATCATCGTTCTGGCATTCGGTGTCGTCATGGTTGCGACCGCTGGTCCCGCAGCGTTGGCGGATGATCCGCTGGCTCCGTGGCGGAGCGGGGTGCGGGTGCGAGCGGTCTCGCCGGAGGAGTCGCGGCACACGGTTCATTCCTATTTCAACACGTGCCCGGAAAGTCCCGATGGGAAGGGGGTGCTGTTCTTTTCCTCGACGACACGCGATGCGCACGACGGTGAGATCCGCGTGCTGGATCGCGCGACGGGTGACGAGCGGGTGCTGGCGAAGAACGTCCGGGTCGAGGACGCGCACCGCGTTGCCTGTCAGCAGTGGGTGTCGAACGGGCGTCGCGTCGTCTTTCACGGCGAGCGCGAGGGGGAATGGTTTGTCGCCGCCGTGGACGTCGATTCGGCGACCGAGCGGGTGCTGGCGCGCGGGCGGTTGTCGGGATGGGGACAGCCTCACGCGGACATCGTGCCGCTCTACGGGCCGCACTGGAAACCGGGGCCGCATCGGGACCTCGAACTGCTGAATGTGGAGACCGGCGAAATTCGGACGGCGGTCACGTCGGAGGCCGTGACGGCCGCGTATCCCGAGTGGATCGCCAAGTCCTACGGCGACAAGCCGACATCGATTTTCTTTCCGGTCCTCAGCCCCGATCTCTCGCGAGTCTTCTTCAAGATGGCGACACCCAGCGGGGGTGATGCCCGCAGCACCACGGCCAGCCAGCGACAGGGATTGATCTGCTACAGCCTGTCCGACCGGCGGTTTCTCTTTCTGCGCGAGCGTTGGGGACACCCCGCGTGGCATCCCGACAAACAGACCATCGTGGAGATGGCCTACACGCTGATTGACAGCAACACCGGTAAGGAGCGACGCCTGCCGGGCCTGCCCGTGTTTCGCGGCGATCATCCGTCGGCCAGCCCCGATGGCAAGTTGATCGTCACCGACACGACGATGGATCGGCTGGAGGGTGTCGCGACCGACTGGGGCGTGGTGGTGGCCGACGCGAGCGGCACGAACCACGTCGTGATTCACCAGTTCCCGAATTCGCGCGGCGCGTCGTCGTGGCGAAGGTCGCATCCTCATCCCGTCTTCAGCCCGGACGGCCGCCGCATCTACTTCAACGTCAGCAGCGGTCCGTGGACACAGCTTTATGTGGCCGAGCGTGCGGACTGACGCGGATGATTCGACAGGGAAAACCCAGCGCGGCCTTCGGCCGCAACCAAAGTAGCCTTCATCGCTCCGCGCGAAGTGAGCCGATCGTGATTGGACCCCGGCAACAACAATCGGCACCGAACTCGCAAACGGCTTTCTTCACGCGGAGCGATGAAGGCTACTTGGAAGCATTCGAATTTGCGCCAGCCAACAAGAAACGAAACGTGAGTAGTACGGAAAGTCACGGAAGGAAAGGCATGAAGAGCAGGGCCATCGCCTTGACGTTTACGGAGTCCGCATTTTCGCGTCGCGGTTGATCGGCTATAGTCTCGCCTCGCGCGAAAGCCGGCGTCGGCGGGTTTGACCGCGGCGCAGGGGATTTCGCCCAACATCGTCAGAGGGAGTTGAGCCACTCATGTCGAAGACCACCTCGAACGCAGCGTCGGGATCGGCGGGGAAATCTGCCGCGGCAAGTTCGTCGGATCAAAACCGGCTTCCGCCCCAAGGGGCCTCACGCGAAACCTGCGAGTCGATCGCGTTCGCGTTTGTACTGGCACTGCTGTTCCGGACGTTCGCGGCCGAGGCGTTTGTGATTCCGACCGGTTCGATGGCCCCCACGCTGCTCGGACGGAACAAGGACGTCGTCTGCCTCGCCTGTAGCCACAAATACGAGATCGGGGCGAGCGATGAGTTGGACGATGACAAGGGAATCTATCTGGTCCCGATGCGACGCATCGACCAGTCGGTCTGTCCGAACTGTCGGCACATGAACAATGCCAAACCGCTGAACGTGTTCAAGGGAGACCGCATCCTGGTCAACAAGTCGGCGTATCAATTCGGCGACCCGCACCGCTGGGACGTGATCGTCTTCCGCTATCCCGAGGACACTCAGAAGAACTACATCAAGCGGCTGGTCGGGTTGCCGAACGAGGCGATCCGCATCGAACGGGGAGACGTCTACGTCCGGAAGAGCGAGCGGGAGGAGTACCGCATCGCTCGCAAGCAGGACCCCGAGAAGCAGAAGCTGCTGCAACAACTCGTCAGCGACGACCGGCATCCGCCGCGCGACCTGCTGAAACTCGGCTGGCCCGAGGTTTGGTCGCCCGTCGAACGAACCGGCGCCGAGAATGGAGTCGATGGTTGGACGGCCGATGCGAGCGGGTGGACTCGCGATCCGAAGGCGAAGACTCGGCACCTGGAGTTGTCGGCGTCGGAGCAACCCAAGTGGGTGAGGTATCGGCATCTCGTCCCGACGCTGATCGACTGGGGGGCGATCAAAGGAGACATGCCTCCGGCGCAGAATCCGCGTCCGCAGTTGATCTCGGACTTCTGCGGCTACAACGCCTACACGGGCGGCCGTCAACAGGATCCGGACGACGATCGCTATTGGGTGGGCGACCTGACGCTGAGCTGTACCGTCACGATCGCGTCGTCGTCCGGCCAGGACGCGCATCTGCTGTTGGAGTTGGTGGAGGGGGTGCGCCGCTATCGCTGCCGGATCGACGTGCCGAGCGGCCAGGCGACGCTGACTCGCAACGACGATCTCGCGGCCGATCCGAATACGGCTCCCGAGATCGAGATGGCCAAGGCCAACACGTCCCTCACGGGACCGGGCACCTACACGCTGAGATTTGCCAACGTCGACGACCGGCTCTGCCTGTGGATCAACGACGGTTTCCTCGGGAGCGGTTTCGTTCCGTTTGGCAGCGGCGCCGAGTTTGAAGCGCCGGCCAACCGGCGTCCCCGGGATGCCGATCTCACTCCCGTCGGCATCGCGGCGCAGGGCCTGGCGGTGCGTGTTTCAGACCTGCTCATCGAACGGGACATCTACTACCGCGCCGACAGTGTGGAAAATGACGGGGGAGTCTTCCCCCGCAGCGAAGTCGATGAGAGCCTGGCGCTGCGCGAGCTGCTTAACAACCCGACGCAATGGGGTGAGTTGTACGAGGAACGATTCCGGCGGGCCGAGTTTCGGCAACTCGGTCCCGACGAGTTCTTCGTGATGGGAGACAACAGCCCGCGCAGTCAGGACAGCCGCCTGTGGCCCAACCGGCGCCACGCGGAGAATCGCCACGCCATCGACCGGCAGTCGCTGATCGGCAAGGCGTTCTTTGTCTATTGGCCGCACGGTGTGCCGTTCCTGAACGATGGACACGGCTTCAATGTGAAGGGGCACAATGCGGGCCCCAATGCCGGTCCGGCAGATCATGCCGCCGCCGCCGCCTACCCGGAATGGTCCGTGCCGTTCTATCCGCAGTGGTGGCGCTGGGAGCGGATTCGCTGACCGGATTCCGCGGCGGCGGGCTGGCCGCTTTCAATCACGTCAAGGAGGACGAACCATGTCGCTGTTGCAGTGCATCGGATTGGTGAAGCAATACCCGTCGAAGCGGGCCGTCGACAATGTCAGCTTTCACGTCGAGCCGGGTGAGATCGTCGGGCTGCTCGGGCCCAACGGCGCAGGCAAGTCGACCAGTTTCAGCATGGCGGTCGGGCTGGTGACTCCCACTCAGGGCCGGGTGATCTTTAATGGAGTCGATGTCACCCGCTGGCCGCTCTATAAGCGCGCTCAACACGGCATGGGTTACCTGCCGCAGAAGGACAGCGTGTTCGGCAAACTGTCGGTCGAGCAGAACCTGTACGCGGTCCTCGAATTTCAGCCGAAGTCGTATCGCGACCGGATGGCCCGCGCCGACGAACTGCTCGACATGTTCGGCCTCACCGACAAACGGAGGCAGACGGCGGGAACGTTGTCGGGGGGCGAGCGTCGCCGTTGTGAAATCGCCCGCTGCCTGGCCAGCGACCCCAAACTGATCCTGCTCGACGAACCCTTCACCGGCATCGACCCGGTCACGATTCACAGCATCCAGGACATGATCGCCGACCTGCGCAACCGGGGCATCTCGATCCTGTTCACCGACCACCGCGAGACCGAGACGCTGACGCTGACCGACCGCAACTACATCGTCTTCGCCGGCCACATCCTCGCGGACGGCGATGCCGAGACGGTGCTGAATGACGAGCAGGCGCGAATGCACTACTTCGGTGGCCGCTTCGACATCGACTCGATTCTCCGCGCGCGAGACGCCTTTCGGCGGCTGCACTCGCCCGAGAAATTCGATGAGCCGGCCGAACAGGCGGCGGCATAGGAAGGAACTCGGATCTTCATTCGAGATGCTGCAACTAGCCCGACGCGCGAGCGAGGGGTTGTCACTGGGTGATTGCGAACCCCTCGCTCGCGCGTCGGGCTAGTTTTGAAACGCCCTCTGGGATCGAGCGAAGACGGCGCTGTCGGTCACAGACCCAACTGCGCGAGCCACGGGTCGGCGTGAGTCAAGTCGTGCAACAAGACATCCGGTACGGTCGGGGCCAGTTGCTCGGCAGCAAACATGCCCGTGGCCACCGCGAGCACGTTGGCTCCGATCGCGCGGCCGCACTGGACGTCGCTGGGCGTGTCACCGATGACCCAGATGTCGGACGGATCGACGTTGGGCAGATGCTCCTTCAACGTCGACAGGGCCTGGCGCGCGACGTCGTCCCGTTCCAGATGCTCGTCGCCGTAGCCGCCCATGCGGAAGTGATGGTGCAGGCCGTAGTGCTGCAACTTGAGTTTGGCCCCTTCGACGAAGTTGCCCGTCAACAGGCCGAGGAACACGTCGTCGTGACGGCTCAGCCGCTCGATCAGGCTCGTCACGCCGGGCAGAATGCGACCCTCGCGCTCCCGCAGCGACGTCGGCAGCAGCGAGAAGTACGTTTGCAGATAGCGCGACCAGTTGGCATCCGTCGCGGGGATCGAGTAATAGTCGAACAGATCGCGACCGATGGCGCGGTCGGTTCGGCCGGCGGTCGGGATGTCGGTAACCGGTCGCGTCTCGCCAAATTCGAGAGCCACCGCCTGCTCCATCGCGGCCTGGCCGGCTCCCCCCGCGTCGATCAGCGTCCCGTCGATATCGAACAACAAAACCTGCATGGCCTGACCTGAAAACAGAACGAGAAGCCGCGACGCCGAACAGTTCGCGTCGCGGGCCGAGGATCGTAGCAGCCGCTCGACTTCGCCGACACTCAATTCGTAGCGCAAGCTGGCAGCCTGTGCCACAGACGAGCCACTCACCATGACGCCTCTTCGATTTGCCATCATCGGCTGCGGCCGGATGGGACGACATCACAGCGAGCGACTGATCGCCGACGGGCGCGGCGAGGTCGTCGCGCTGCTGGATGCCCTGCCCGAGACGGCCCTCACCTTGCAACGCGATCTGTGGCTGCGGGCCCGCGTCTGCCGGAACCTCGACGACCTGTTGAGCCTCGACAACATCGACGCCGCCATTCTCTGCACGCCCACCGCCGAGCATTTCGATCAGGCGACGAAGTGCCTCGATCGCGGCTGGCATCTGCTGTGCGAGAAGCCGCTGGCCGCCAACCGCGAACAGATTCTGAACCTGATCGCGCGGGCCGAGGCGGCCCGCGCGAGGGGGCAGGCGTTCTCGCTCGGTTATCAGCGGCGGCACACGGCGCTGTACAAGACGCTGCGTCGCGAAGTCCTGTCCGGGGAGTGGGGCCGCGTCCGCGCGGTCGTCTCGCACAACGTCGAGAACTGGCAGTCGACCATCGGCGGGACCTGGCGCGACGATCCGAACCAGAACCCCGGCGGCTTCCTCACCGATGCGGGCAGCCACAAGCTCGATTCGATCTTCTACGCGACGGGCCTGTCGCCGGTGAACGCCTTCGCCCGCAGTCAGACTTGGGGGAGCCACGTCGAGATCGTGACCAGCGTGTCGGCGCTGCTGACGAACGACGTGACGGCCACGATCGACTTCGTCGGACACGCTCAGTACCTCGGCGAAGACTTCCACGTTCACTGCGAACGGGCCGACCTGATGCTGCGTCACGGCGAATTCTGGCTCGCGCGGGCCGGTCGCCTCGAACGCCGCGCCGTCGAGGAACCGGAATCGACTCCCGTCTCGAGCCTGCTCGACACGATCCTGGCCGGCGCACCGGAAATCTCTCCGCCGGCCGCCGCGCTTCCCGTCTACGACCTGACGCAAGCGATCCTCGCCTCGGGACGGAAGGGCCAGCCGATCGCCGTCCTGTGAGAACCTGTCGTGTGAATCGAATTGGGGTCGGGCGTTCAAATTTCAAAATTGGCCGGCCAAACGG
>JANODP010000110.1:0-16907 GCA_031412755.1 Schlesneria sp.
ACCCGGGGGGAACGGTTCAACCGCCCATGTACCCCAACGGGGTTCCGTCATCGGCGTTTCTCGAATGACGCAACCCTTTCAGGGTAGATGGCGCATGCGTTCTCCCTCCTCCTTCGGAGTAAAGACACCTCGTTCAACCCCGAACTTGGAACTACTGAACTCCGGTTTTGTGTCAGCACCACGACCGACCTTTTCAGAGATTGTGGCAGCAGGGGAAACAGTGTCATGCGCGCGAGCGGAAACTCAATGGCTGTGGCGTTTGTCGTGGGAGCCCTGCTGGCGGGCGTCGCCTGCGCCGAGGATCGCGACCCGGTTGTGCCGAGTGAGACGGTGAAGAAGGCTGCGGTGTCGAACCCGTTTCTCGACCTGTTATGGCTGGCTCAGCATGCCGGCACCGTCGAGGCGGTTGAGCCGGGACACGATGCGCGGACGAAGGCTGCGATTGGCAAAGCACTGGGGATGGGGCGGGTGCTTTCCGCGGAGCAGGCGACCGAATGGATGGATGCCGCGACGTTCGCGCGGTTGGCGGGAGTCGATGGACGACTCGATGCCGCCGAGATTCGATCGGCCCTCGCGGCGCAGATGCCTGCCAGTCGGAAGTGTCTGTTGCCCAAAGTCGAGGAGCATCTGAGTCTGCTCACGACCGGATATGACATGCTCGATGAGGATCGTGCCGTGGCGGGCCAGAAGCTCGTCGATTGGATCGTCGAGAACCATCGGCCCGGCCAGCCACTGGCCATCACGACTGTCTGCACGGGCAACTCGCGGCGCAGCATTCTGGCGGCGACGATGGTCAGCGTGTCGGCAGCGTACTACGGGCTGCCGGAAATTCGCGGCTACAGCGGCGGCACCAAACCGAGTGCCTTCAACGAGCGGACGGTGACCGCTCTGCGTGAGATCGGCATCGAGGTCATGAAACTCGATGAGGAAGCCACCCGCGGCGATGCGACCACGGCGAATCCGAAGCATCGCATCCGCTGGGGTTCCGGTCCGGAGGAGTCCTCGATGCGGACGATCGAGTTCTCCAAGCGGTACGACGATGCGACGAACCCCTCGTCGGGGTTTGCCGCGCTCATCGTGTGCAGCGACGCCGAGGAGGACTGTCCGATCATCAAGGGGGCCTCGACGCGGATCGCGATGCCGTACCTCGACCCCAAGGCCTACGACGGCTCGGCAATCGAAGCTCGCAAATACGCCGAACGCCGCGACGACATCGGCCGGCTGGTGCTGTCGGTCATGATGCAGGCACGTTTGAGGCTGATTGCAGCGGGAAAGATCGTGACGCCAGCCGACTCGAAGTGAAGTCGGACAGACGTCCACCGGGACCGAGCTGTCGGCAAATCAAACGAGAGGAACCACGGATGGCACAGATTTCACGGATGACACAGATATACCTCGCGCGGTCATCAGTGAGACGTTTGCAGTTCGCCGCTCGCGTCACTTGGCGGCGTTGATCTCATCGACTTGTCTCGCCCAGTCGCGGCCGATCAGCTTGAGGATGCCCTTCTCGGCGACGAGGCGAATTGTGAGGGCATCGCCGCTCGGCTCGATCGTCAGCCGAAACGCATCGCCCGCCTCCTCGGTGGCGTTCCCCGGCTCGTTGGCATTCTTGGTCGTGCCTTCCTTGGCGGGTGGCGGTTCCGCGGGAGTGCCAAGCGTGGGCCACTTGCCGACCGCGAAACGTCCCTTCACCAGCGAGTTGGCTCGTTCCGTGGCGGGAGCATCCTCGACGGCGTCGATCGCCTGCTGCAGTCGGACCGGGAGCGTTTCGGGGTTGCCGGCGGCGAGCCAGATCGTTTGCTTTCCCTGACCGATCAGGACTTCGACCTCGGGGCCGGTCAACTGTCCGAGCAGTTGCGGCACTTCGCGCGGCACGACGCTGTGGATGACGACGCTCCGATAAATGTCGGCGTTGTCGGTCACGGTGGTGAAGTGTCCCGATTTCTCCAGGCGAACGATCAGCTTCGGGATGGCGGCGTTGAGCGCGGCGGCTTCGGGACCGTGCAATCCCGCGATCACAGCCGTCTGCCCCCAGCCCTGGCCGACAATCTGGATGCCGGCGTCGATCCGCGATCCCTTGAGCGGCTCCTCGACCAGCGGACCGAGCACCTCCTTGCCGAGAGATTCCAGCGGCCAGTTGATCGCGAGTCCCGCCGCCGCCTGCGGATTGATGAGGGCCGAGAACTCACTGCGTCGCGAGACGAGATGTTTGAGTCTGGTTGCCAGTTCGCTGCCGGGTTCACCCTGGACGATCAGTTCGAGACTCAACTGGTGCTGTTCGGCGTCGAGCCGTCCTCCGAGTGTGATCGTCCGCACATCGAACACCAGCCGCTTGGCGAGTCCCAGCAGCGCGGAGCCGATGGCGCGGCGCAGCGTCGCCGTTTCGACCGGTTCGCCGTCCTGAGGTTGCAGCCACGGCTCGAACTGATTCTTGAGTTCGTCGATCCACAACTCTTTCGACGCGCGAGGCACCTGTCGCAGATCGACTGTCAGGACGACGTCGTACTTGTCGCGCAGCGGCTTGGTCAGTTGATCGGGGGTCACGCGCAGGGCCTGCATCGCCGCGACCTCTTCGCCAAACAGGGCGTACCCCGAGCGCAGCAACACGTGGTACGGGCTGCCGGGCCGTTCGATCTCGTACCGATCCTCGGCGACCTTGTGAAAGCCGACGACATTGAAGGTCGCGGTCTTCATCAGGTCGTCGATTTTTCCCACGGGGAGAAAGATCGTCGCGGCCGGTTCGACGTCGTGCCAGGTCCACATCAGACCCAGCGGGCGCTTGCGGTCGATGCCGCGAAACGCCTGGTAATCGCCGAGCCGGTCTTCGAGCGACTCGGCCAGGTCGGGCCGGTCGACCGATTCAAAAATCAGATCGCATGCCGCAAGCGCCCGCCCGATGCTCGACACCCAAAACGAAGCCCACGGTTTGGTGGCGACTTCGGATTCGTTGACGTCGGCGGCGTGCAGCGCGTGGGATGGGAAGCACGATCCGCCCGCCAGCAGCATGAGGGCGAGCGTGACGTCCAGAATCATCGCGACCCACGAATTGCGACGCATGATTGACGCTCCGAGACGGAGAAAGCGCTGCCGACAAAATTGTCGGGGTTTCCAGTTTATCGGCTGGAGCCGTGCTGTGCGGCGTTCCGGTCCAGTTTTCCGGAAACTCGACGTTGTTTGTTTTGTGTGCGAACGTCACTCGAAAGGGGCGGCGGATCAAAAGAGTGACGACTTGGCACCGTTCAGGTCGGGGATGGTGTCCGCGTCGTGATCGGGGTTCGACTCCTGCTCGAGGTCGGCGGCGTTGTCCCCCGGGTTGAGTGAAGTGGCACTTTCCGGCGGCGAAGGGACGGGCGGAACGGCGTCTTCAAATCGCGTCAGGGTCTCGATCTTTTGCTCGGCCGATTCGAGGATGACCTGGCACTGGCGCAGCAGCCGCACCCCGCGCTCGAATCGAGCCAGTGACGCCTCCAACCCCAGCGAACCGTCTTCCAGTTCGGAGACGATGGATTGCAGTTCGGTCAGAGATTCTTCAAACGACTCCGCCGTTGCGGTCTGTGGTTCAGCGGCTTTGCGTTTCGCCATCGCGGGGTCTCGGAATACTGGCTGGGGCGGGAACATTCTCGGGGGACGGATCGAACGGTATGCCGCCCGATCTTGTCGTGCAAGGCCGCTCGCAGTCGGTTGTTCCCGGCGTGAGGCCGTCCTAGAATCGCGTCCCCGGTCCAGGAAATTGTTTCCCCTCGTCCCGCCACCCGACGCCAATGACACCTTCGTTCGAAAGACGAGAGTTCCCGCATGCTGCCTCGCCGCGAAGTCTTTCCGCACGTCATCGAAATGAACTATCAGGCCAGACAGCGCCTGGGTTGCTGTGTGTATCTCGTGCATGATGCGGGCGAGTGGCTGTTGATCGACATCGGTTTTGAAGACACGGCCGAAGAGATCATCGACATGATCCGCCAGATGGATTTTTCCCTGGCGAACTGCCGGTACCTGGTGGCGACTCACGCGGATGTCGATCACATCCAGGGCTTGAAACGCGCCAAGGAACTGCTTCCCCATGCGATCACGGTCGGTCATCCCGACTGCCGCCGATTGCTGGCCGAGGGGGACCGGATCGTGACCTATGCCGAGATCGCCGCGCAGAAGATCTCGATCAATCTGCCGATCATCAACCTCGAACAAACCATCAACGAGGGAGACACGCTGGCGCTGGGATCGCTGTCGCTGGAGGTCTGGAACACGCCGGGGCACACGAGCAGCCAGTTGGCGTTTCGGCTGGGCGACCTGCTGTTTTCGGGAGACAACATTTACCGGGACGGCTGCGTCGGAAACATCGACGCGCATCATGGCTCGGACCTGCCGGCGTTTGTCGCGTCGCTCGAACGCATCCGCGATGCCGATGTGAAGTGGTTGCTCCCCAGTCACGGGCCGATCTTCCGGAAAGACCGCGTTCAGCTTCAGAAGACCATCGATCGACTCACCGAGTACCAGCACATGGCCGACTTCGGCACGTGTGCGGTCGACTGGCCGCTGCTGGACCAGTGGGAAGAGGAACTGGCGCGGGGCTTCGATCCGGAAAAGGCTTAGCGATTCCACACGGGCTGCCGGGTTGTCGCTGCAAGTCTCGACTCGACGAGCGAGTTGCGGCTGCCAAGGCTCACTCTTCGGTGGCTGCCGCCGTCGGGAAGGTCAGTTCGTTCCGGACCGTTCGGACACCCGGTTCGAGACGCAGCAGATTCTCCGCGAGCTTCGCTTCCGATTCGGAACCGACTTCACCGCGCAGGACGACCTCGCCCTTGTCTTCGACGGCCACCGTGATGCTCTTCAGGCCGGGGGATTTCACGGAGAGCTTCGTCAGCCGCGCTTCGAGCGTGATCTGGATGGCATCCGACTTTGGCTGGGGATAGTCAAACGCCACCTTCTGGCGTGGGCGAACGACCGGGGTCTGATTCGCATTGCCGGCATTGGCACCGCCTCCACCCAACGCCTCGGCTCCGTTGCGACGATTCCCACCGCCCCCGCGTCCACCGCCAAGGTTGTTGTTTCCACCAACACCCTGGTTTTGGACGTTGCGCCCGAGGAACTGGTTCTGATTCGTATTCCGACCCAGGATGCCGCCATTGTTTCCGTTCGCACCGAGTTGATTCTGTCCGCCGAAGCCGGATTGCGCATTGGTTCCCTGGCCATTCTGACCACCGAATCCCGACGAGACGAACCCGCTGCCGCCGGTCGAACCAAACCCGCTCGACCCACCCAAGCCCGAGGAATTCATGCTTCCGAATCCCGAGGAGCCTGTCGTGCCGAAACCGGACGACCCGGTATTGCCGAAGCCGGAGTTGCCAGACCCAGTGTTGTTCCGGTTCTGGTTCTGGGCCGAGGCGAGAGGAGGGGCCACGCACGCCAGCGCGATCAGCCCGCAGGTCACCAGGAACTTTCTCATGATTCTGCTTTCTTCGGCGGTTCGAGCCGATCGGTTGCCCCACCCGATGAGGTACGCGGTGGCGGTACGCATCTTCTCGGCGATCCGGTGTCAGGTCAAGAAGCCGAATTTGTTCCCGACGGCATTTCAGGTTGTTTGTGGCCGTCGGCCGAAGACTGGTCCCAGTCACGACGGCTCGGATTCAATCGCCTCCAGACAAGTCGGACCGGAAATGTCGTGACGCAAACTTGCCGGTTGACACGGAATAATTGTCCAGGGGAGTCGCGTGCCTTCGTCCGTAAGTAGAGCAACGCCGCCCCGAAATCGGGACGGCGCTGCCGGTTCGAGATTCTCAGACCCGTTCGTCCGTTGTCAGCTTATGGCAGGAAGGGGTTGCCCGGGCTGACAACAAAGTCCTGCGGGAAGGCCGGGTTGTTCAAGCTCCACGGTGTGACCGTGGTCAAGTTGTCGAAGTCATTAAGGAACAGAGTGAACACAGTTTGTCCCGCGGGAAGAGCGGTAAAGGTGTTGGTCGTGTTCAACTCGCCGGCAGGGCCTCCGGGAACGTTGTCAACTTGGAACAGTGAGACGGATCGGTTGAAATTCCCCTTGGCCGGTTCACCCGGCATGACCGCGAAGGCCGTCACCGGATCGATGTTCTCGCCGGTGTTGTTGGAGAACTGCAGGTCGAGTTGAGCGGTATGGTCCAGGAACAGCGTGTCATTCCCCGGTGTGTTGACCTGGGTTGAGGTCAGCGTGTTGACCGGGTTGCCCAGCGCGTCCGTGGCGACGAACGACTCCGTTCGGAAGTCGGCGGCCCCGTTACCCGTGAAGGTGTTGCCACTCACATCCGACGAGACATAGGAATTGGTACTGACCCGGATGAACACTCCTTCGCCCGGCGCTGTGGGAGCGGTCCCGTTGAACTCGATTGTGTTGTTGACGATCTGTAACGTCGAATTCACGTCGGTGGAGAGGTCCAGGTAAGGGGTGTTGAACTGGCCGGAGCCGGAAATCGGGAACGTATTGATCGGCGCTGGCGGGTTTTGGAGATCGTCGTAGATGAAGCGACGGTCCTGGAAACCACCGAATTGGATGATTCGGCCGGCATTGGATTCGAAGAAGATCCCGTGCGACTGATCGAAGACATTCCTCGTGCCGCTCAAGGCAATTCGATTGTTCTCGAAATAGAAGGTATTCGGATCAAACCGATCACCCGAGACCCCGCGAATCTCGATGTTCACACCGTTGAGGCCGCTGTTGAGGATCTGCTGCGTCTCCGGTGCCGTCCCCGTGAAGATCGCGATAATGGTCGGGTCGAAAAAGGCCTCGTTGTTTCCACCCTGAATCTGCAGGTTCACACCGTGACCGTTGCTGCCGTCGACGAGGTTGTCCGTCGCGATGATCGTGGCCAGTCCAAAACTGAATCCGGTCGGATTGTCCAGCGCCGTGAGGTTGACGTTGATGCCGTCGTCGCCGCTGTTCAGGACCCGGTTGTTCGTCACCACCATCGTGCCCGTTCCGGTGGGCACGTTGAACTGGATGCCATCTCCGCCGTTGCCGTCGATCGTCACATCATCAATGGTGAAGAGGTGACCGATTGCATCGCCATCCGAGGTCACGTCCCAGCGGACGCCGTTCACGGCATTGCTGTTGATGGTCAACAGGTTGCCAGCCGTCGAATGCAGCAGGATGTTGGTCTGATCACCGTCCGACTCGGCATGCACGCCGTCACCGCCGTTGTTCGAGATGTCGGTGTTGCCCGACGTGGTGTTGACCTCGAGGAAGACCTTGGACCCGGTGGCGAAGAACCGGTTCTCGTCGATGTGAATCCCGTCCCCGCTGTTGCCCGTAATCGTGAGGGCATCGAAGACGGACTGCGGTGATCCGGGAGCGGGGATGTTGCCAAACGAGCTGCCGAGTTCGGTCGTGATCAAAATGCCGTTGAGCGTGTTGTTGGTGAACGAGCTGAGTGTCGCGTTGACCAGCAGTGTCGCGTCGGCGGCTCCCAGAGTGTTCAACCCGTTCCCGCCGTTTCCGTCGGCAATGATGTTGTTCACGATGAGCTGGTTCGGCAGGAATGCCAGAGGCAAATAAGGCGGCGGCGCCACCGGCTGCGGCTGATTGGGATCGGTCGGAGGGCTGCCGGTGTAGCTGAATTCGATCCCGTCGCCGCCGTTGTTCGAGAACGTGGCGTTCTGGGCCGAGGCCAGGATCAGCGAGGTGTCGAGCCGGTTCAAGTGCCAGCCATCCTGCCCGTTGCCCTCGAGGTTGATCTCGTTTTCGTTGTTCGGATTGAGATTGACGATGGTCGTGCTGTTCTGGTCGGAGGTGTTTGCGATGCCATTGGCGCCGTTGTTCGAGAACGTGCTGGTCCCGATGAAGAGCGGGTCGATCGGGGCGAAGACGTTGATGACCTGGCCGCTGCCGGTTCCGGGCAAGCCCCCATCCTGGGAGAGCGTGTTCAGGCCATTTTGCACGTTGGCGGTGGCCGTGACGTTGACCAGGTTGGTGTTGATGTTCGTCAGATCGGTACTGGTGATGTTCAGGCCGTGCTGTCCATTCGTCGTGAACTGGTCGCGGTTGCTGTCGAAGTTCACCAGCACGTCGTCGATGATCAGTCCCGCCGTCTCACCGGCGAAGATGTTCAGGCCGTCGAGCGCGTTCGAGTCGAACACGTTGTCCTGGGTTGCCAGGATGACATCGGGGACACCGAGAACGGTGTTGAACCCTTCGGCGATCACCGACAGACCGTTTTCGGTGTTGCTGGAAATGTTGTTGTTGTGGATCGGCGGGGCCGCGGGCGTTCCCAGGTCGAGAACCGCAAAGTCGGACCGCGTCAGCCGAATGCCGTCCCGGCGATTGCCCGTAATCTCGTTGTCGAAGATCTCGGTGAAATTCGCTCCCACGGCGGGACCGAACACCGAGGCGTCGGCGACGTTGATCTGAATACCGTCCAGGTTACCCGAGATGACGTTGTTCTCGATCCTGGTCGTGACACCGTTGGCGGTGTTGGACAGATCGAACAGGATTCCCGGTCCGCCGTTGCCCGTGATGTTGTTGCGATCCAGCACGTCATCCGGGCCACCAACGACCAGATTGATGAGGCTGGCGTCGGAAGCGGGAACGTGAATGCCGGCACCGCCGTTGTTGCCGATGGTGTTTGCCAGGAACAGCACGTCGCCGTTGCCGCCCCCGATCACATCGATAAACACGCCATCTCCCGAATTGTCCGAGAAGATGTTGTTGCTGATCTGCTGCGCGACTGGCAGCGCCAACGGATTGTTGAAGGCCAGGAAGCCACCGTTGGATGACAGGGTCAGCCCGGTGTCGCCATTGGGGCTTCCCCCGGCGGCCGACACGGTGGTGTTGCCGTCGATCAGACCGCCGACGGTGCTGCCGATGTCGGCGGCGATGTCGAATCCGTCATCGCCGTTGCCGAAGGCCGTGTTGTTGAGCAGTTGCAACGTCGTGACCGATGGCCCGCCCAGGTTGAGCAGATGGAAGCCGTCGTTCACGTTGTCGCGCAGAATGTTCGTCGTGATGATCGACGAGCCGGCCCCATCCGTCAGGTTCACCAGATCGATGCCGTTGAACCCGTCGTGGATCTCGTTGCGGTTGATCAGCACGAACGTGTTGTTGGTGCCCGCGATTCCACTGCCGCCGGCGCTTCCCTGGATGTCGAAGCCGGAGACCTCGATCGGCTGCACATTGCCGGGCGCGAGCGTGATCACGTCACCACCCGCGCTGTTGACCAGCATCGGCAGCAGGTCGGGGACGAAGCCCGGCAGGTTGTGGACCACGCCGGGAAAGTTGGCCGACAGGAACGTGTGCGGTACAGACGTGCTCAGCAGTCGCTGGCCGTTGTACACGGTGAATGTCGGGGCCGTATCGAGGTTGGTGTTGGTCCCGTCGGCACGCGGCCGAACATAGATGATGTCGGACTGTTGCTGGGCCGCCAGGGGCTGGCCGTTGTAGACCGCGATGCTGTGGAACGGGTTCTCGAACGTTCCATTGCCCACCGGCCCGAGATTCGGATCGATGTGAGTCACGAAGTAGGGAATGCCGTCCTTCGGATCGATGGCCAGATCAAACGTGGAAAACGTCTCGGTGTGCGCCATGACGCGGTACTGGCGGTAGACCGATTCGGTCAGCCGATCCTGCACTCGTGGATTTCGCAACCAGCGGCTGGGAGCACCCTCGGGCAGCGTCACGAAGATCTGGAACTGCGTGTTGGTCCCGAACACGTGGTCATCGGTGACCTGCACGCCAAACTGCAAGTCTTCATTGATTTGCGCCATGAAGCGTCCGCTGACGCCGGTGAAGCTGCCGCTGGCCACGCCGTTGCCCATGAAGTGATACCCGCCGAGATAACCATTCACGCCATAGCGCCCCAGCACGGGCAACGGGCCGCCCACTTCGGCATCGAAGCCCGTGTAGGTTTGCTCGGCCACATTCGTCCGACCGAAGACGATGTTGTTGCCCAGAAACCGAATGTCCGTGGGATCGACCGTCGAAGACAGCATGGTGGATCGCGTTCCGACCGGAATGTATCCGTTGATGCGGTAGTCGACGTAGCGGCCCAACGATTCGAGGCTCACGCCGAACTGGCTGTAGCTCGTTCGGTGGCCGTTGTCGTAATCGAACCAGGCAGACAGTCCGATGATCCGATCGATGTCTTCCTGCCACCAGCGCCAACCGGTGCCGAGACTGGCCCCCCCCTTGCCATCGTGAGTGATCATGCCCCGCCCATCGAGAAATACGATCGCGGAGTCCTCTTCGATGGCAAACGGCACGAACATTCCCACGTTCGTGTAGCCGGGGTTGTAGCCGTACAGGCCGCCGCCGCGCGTATCGATGTTGAACCGCGGCCGGAACTGCCGATCGACTTTGGTGTATCCCATGTCACTGCCGAGATTCACCTGGCCCACCCCGTCATTCAACGAGGTGATCGGCGGAGGAAGTTCCTCCGCGGAAGATGTTCCGAGTCGGACGGACCCCGGAGACTCCTGGGCACCGGCAATTCCCGCCATCGCCGCCCAACTCAACAGGCCGAACAGACACCACTTGCTTCTGAGATTCATCGGTTGCTCCAGCGACTGCTGAGAAAACCTCGCACGCGACCCGTCGTTCCTCGTCAATTCCGCCCTGCTGCTGCGCATCGGCGACGCTGACGAATGTTCCGCCTATAACGGTTATCCGTAGTATTCGGACGGAACGGCGGACGGGGTTGAATGAAAAGCCGCTGCGACAGCTACTTTCGTCACAACCCGCAAAGTCGGGGGCGAAAGCCGCCGATGAGAGGGCCGGCAATTGCTGCCGATGCCAGTCGGGAGAGATCGATCCCCGGCCCCCCGTTCGCTCGACTGGGGCCAGGGCTGCTTCAAAACGAGCCCGACTCGCGCGTCGGGCTGGTTGATCCTGACTGTCACCGTCAAATGAGGACCTGACCGAGGAACCGGCCCGGTCGAGTCGCGCCCTCCAACCTCAAGCTGCCGCGCGCACCGTCATTTGCCGGCGACGAACTGCGCCTGAGCCTTGGAACCTGCGGCGTCGAACAGTTCCACCCGCAGCGGCTCGCGCTGCGTCCGCAGATCGACGGAGAACGTGACGCGATGCTCGCCGGCGGAGACCGGCAGCTCTTGCCGGTCGCGAACGTCCATTGGCCGGCCATCGACCCACATCTGCAGGCCCTTCACGTCGTTGATGGCCAGACCGACTGAACCGGCGGAGGTCACATTCAACCGGCAGCGGACAAACCCCACCTGGCGGGCGTTCTCGCCGAGACGCTTGTTGAACGTGAAGTCCAGGATGTCACGCACCGGCAGGTGGCCGGCGACGCTGCTGTAAACCGGCAGCCAGTTCACGTCCTGATCGTCGGCGATGGTTTGAGTGTCGCTGGTGCGGGTGAGTCGTTTGTACGATTGCTCTGTCGGTTGCAGCGTCTCCCAGCGGCGGACGATGCGGGCCGTCGTGGCCGCGTACGGACCGGGCTTGCCGAGCTCCGTCAGGAACCGCACCAGGTCGACCAACTCCGGCCGAGTCAGCTTGTCCACCAGCCCCACCGGCATCAGCGACGTTCCCGGCGACTGCTCGTCGATCTTGTTGAGGGGGATGCCGAACTCGCGGTCCTCGACGTCGCGCACGATCAGTTCGGTGTCCGTCTGACGAACCTTGATCCCCGTCACCACCTTGCCGTCATCCGTCGCCACCACCACCGAGTGATATCCCTCCTTCACCGCCTTGTTCGGCTGCAGGATCGAATCGACGAGGTAATCGACCTGGGCACTGGCCCCGATGCTGACGAGGTCCGGACCGACCTTGCCTCCCGCCCCGCCGATGGCATGGCACTTGAGGCAGTTCAGTTCGGCGCGACGGAAGATCAGTTCGCCATGCGCAGCGTTGCCCTGGTCCTTAATCACGTTGACGAGAACCTCCATTTCCTCCTTCGAGAGCTCCTTCGGCGTGTTTGTGATGCCGCCTGATTTGCTGAGCGCCTCGGTCAGCTTGAGCTCCTTGCGGCCCGACCCGGTGACGATACGCAGCGCAATCTTGGCTGCATCTTCGGGAAGATGCTTATCCGCAAGGGCCGACGCCAGCACGTCCGGCGCCCCCTTGTGTTGAAGGAATGCGCTGATGACTGCCGCCTGTTGAGCGTTCTCCTTCGAGCTCCCCAGCCACTCAATTGCCAGCTCGGAGGCCTTCGCGGCGTTAAGGGGAATGAGTCCGATGACGGCCGTGGCTCGAACGTTCTCGTCATCACTGCCAGCCGCAATTTCAGACAGTGTCTTTTGGCTGGCTGCTCCGCCGAGGTGTGTCAGGGTTTGGATCGAAGCCGTGCGAAGGGTCGCCGACGCCGCTTTGTCTCCCGCGAGCTGCGCCACGACTGGACGAACCGATTCCAACTTCCAGGCACCGACACAATCGAGGGCCGCCAATTGGACAGTCAGATCTTTCGAACCAATCAATGTGGAAATGTTCGTGAGGTCTCCGTCTGGGCGCACGTTTCGCCGCCGCTTGGCATCAGCCAACGCTCCCAGCACCTTGGCGACTTTTGTCGGTGCCGTCGCGGGTGAAAGCGCCAAGTTGTACGCAACCCGCAGATGAGTGTGAGCCCCGTAGGTGGCAATCATTTCGAGAAGCTGACCTTCGTCTTCGGGAGTGACCTTTCCCTCCTGCAACTTCGCGACGAGTACTGGCACCACCGTCGCCGCCTCTGTCGCACGAACAGCAAACAAAAGCCGGGACAACTTGCCACCAAAATCGAATTTCCCGAGTACGGCGTCTTCCAACCAAACGGGTTCCAGTTCGCGGCTCGTCTGCCAGAGGGCATATTCGCTGAACTGATCGAGCGGTTGATCGACGGCTCGCAATGCGAGGTCGGCCGCTTTAAGTTCGCGGAATTCCGCGAGTGCTCGCACCGCCTCCATCATCACGCGGGGATGCTCATCCGCGACGGCGGCCTCAAGCCACGCGAGGGCCTTCGCGGATTGACCAGGAACTTTTGGCTCGACCGTTGCACCAATGGCGACTCCGTACCACTGAGCAATCACGCGCACTCCGGCGGCTCTCGCTTGTGGCGTCTTCGACTTCAACACGGCATCGAGCAACGTGACGTTCGGTACGTTGAGGCTTTGGTACATCCACAGTCCTTCGAGCCGGTGATGTTCAAACTGGGGATCGTTCGGATCGAGAGCCTTCACCCAAGCGGCCAGTTGCGGAACGACCTTCTCGGCTCCCATTTCTTTCAACACGCGTTTGGCCTGATGCCGCTCGAACGTCTCCGGTGACTTGAGCGAGTTCAGCAGCGAGGCGACATCCGCCCCGACCAACTTCGGTTTCGCGAGCGGCTTGCGTCCCTTGGCCGTGACACGCCAGATGCGGCCGTGCGTGTGGTCGCGGCGAGGATCGCGGAAGTCGACTTCGCCGTGCTGGATGATCGGGTTGTACCAGTCGGCGATGTAGATCGCGCCGTCCGGTCCCTGCTTCACGTCGATCGGTCGGAACGCGGCGTGGTTGCTGCTGATCAGATCCTGCTGCTGACGCGCCGCGAATCCGGCTCCGTCTTCGCTCAGCACGAACCGGCAGACGCGATGGCCGCGAAAATCGTGCGTGATCAGGTTCCCCCGCCAGTCGTCGGGCAGATGCCGGCCGTCGATCATTTCGAGTCCGCAGTACTTCGGGCTGCCCGAATTCACACCATGCAGAAGTCGAGGGGCTCCAAACGCCGCCGCATACGACGCGCCCGGCACGACATAGTTGATCCCTTCACCGCCCGCACCGTCCGTCGCGAACGACTGGCCCCAGCGATCGAAGGTGTGTCCCCACGTGTTGACCCACCCGCGCGCGAAAACTTCCAGCTTCATCGTCTCGGGGCGAAACTGCCAGATGCCGCCGGCATTCAGCCGCCTCACGCCGAACGGCGTCTCGATGTGGCTGTGAATGTAGACCGACTGGTTCATGTAGAGCATGCCATCCATGCCCCAACGAAACGTGTGGAGAATGTGGTGCGTGTCCTCGGTGCCGAACCCGCTGAGCACGATCCGCGACTGATCGGCCTTGCCGTCGCCGTCGGTGTCCTTGAGGTGCAGCACCTCGGTCGAATTGGCCACGTACGCGCCGCCGTCACCCGGCTCAACGCCCGTCGGAATCAGCAGGCCATCGGCGAAGACCGTCGTCTTGTCCGAGACGCCGTCGTCGTTGGTGTCCTCCAGAATCAGGATCTTGTCGGTCGCCTTCTGCCCCGGCGCGATATGCGGATAGACCTCGGAGGCCGCGATCCACAGCCGCCCCTGCGGATCGAAGTTCATCTGAATCGGCTTGTGAATCCCCGGATCGGACGCGAACAGATTGACCTCAAACCCCTCGGGCAGCACGAACGTCTTCCGTTCCTCCTCGGCATCGGGAATCGGAATGTCCTTCAGCTCCCGCTGAGCCAACGCCACCTGCGACGAGGCGAGCCAACCCAGAACCAACAAACACCAACCAGACCAACGAACAACGTTCATGAGGCAACCCAACAGGGAGAATGACAGCAGAGAAAACGACCACAGATTTCACAGATGACACGGACAAGGGCAGCAGGCAGATGTCAGAAGAGGCAGGGCAATGAAAAGCGACCACAGATGGCACAGATTTCACAGATGACACGGATAAAGGCCGGAGGCAGATGTCAGAAGAGAGAGGGCAATGATTACCAATGACTGCCTTCAGTCCGTCTCTTCTCACTTCCTGACTCGTCTTCTTCTGACTTGTCTTCTTCTTATCCGTGCCCATCCGTGAAATCTGTGGTAAAGAAATCTGCCTTCAAGGCTTCTTCATCGTGTCGATCTCAATCTCGATCTGTTCGACGAGCGGGTCGAACTGGGCGATCTCGACGGCGTTGTTGCCCTGTTCGTGTTTGCGGAAGCCGGTCAGGTACGTGATGTTTTGCGGACGCCAGCGGTGGAAGAAGAGCCTGTTCTTCTCGACGATCTTCTGACGGATGGCCTCTTCCTGCTGAGACGTCTTCCCGCCATTGGTGAGCTTCAATTGAGACCGCACGGCCTGGGCGACTGCCGCGTAGCCGTTCGGGCCGAAGTGCATTCCGTTTTCGGTCAGGCTCTGCGACGGCAGTTCCAACTCATAGAGATCCAGCACCGGAGCCGAGCGTCTGGCCGCGAGCTGCCGGACCGCCTCGGCATACTTCCCGAGCATCGCGTTGTGCCGGCTGGCGTCGGGCAACGGCGCGCGAGGCTTCTCAAACCTGTGCGGCGTGAGGAAGGCGAGCCGCGCGCCGGTCGGCTTCACGTCCTGACAGAGCTTTTCAAACTGCCTGACGAACGGTTCGAGGCCGGCCTCACCGGCAAACGACTCGTTCTGGCCGTAGCCGAAGACGATCAGCGTTGGCTTGAGTTCCTTGATCAGCGCGAGCATCCGGCCGTAGCCCACCTGAGCCGGATCGAAGAGGCCTCGCGATTCGGCCCAGACCGTGTCGCCGCTCCAACCGAGGTTGCGGAATGTGACCTTCCGATCCGGAAACGCGGTTGTGAAGACGGTCTCGATGTCACCGAACTGCCCTTCCCGCTCGACGAACGTCCCGCCCAGCGTCACCACGCGGTCGCCGTCCTTCAACTCGAACTCCGGAGCCGAATCGGCTGCCCGCAAAGCCGTCGTGCTGAACAGAGTCAGGCAGACCCAGCCCACGGCGGCTCGGCGAAACAATCGATCAATCACGGCGGCAACTCCTGGGGGCGGCCAAAAGGCTCGTAGCACAAGCTGGCAGCATGTGCTACGTCAAAGGGGCGGCATTGTGGGCGTCGTCGCAACCGTCCCGCAAGCGACCTCGCGGACTCTTTCTGAGTGGGGCGACGAGCAGGCCGTTCTACGAAGCTTTGCTCACACCGATGGCCATCGCCGTCGCGTAGTTTTTCGTGTGCGAGATCGAGACCAGCACTTCGGCGATCCCGA
Organism: Schlesneria sp.; assembly: GCA_031412755.1. Taxonomy (GTDB): domain Bacteria; phylum Planctomycetota; class Planctomycetia; order Planctomycetales; family Planctomycetaceae; genus Schlesneria. The sequence goes on from JANODP010000110.1 coordinate 15,869, forward strand.
GACGAGCCGCCGTCTCGCGCGTCGTGCCGTGCAGGACGATCACCGGCCGACCGCTTGGTTGAGTCACCACTTCGATGTCCGTCCAACCGGCGTCCGTCGTGAAGCCGGTTCCCAGAACCTTCATCACCGCCTCCTTGGCCGCCCACCGACCGGCGTAGTGCGGAGCCGATTCCTTGCGGCCCCGACAATGAGCGATCTCGCCCGGCGTGAAGACGCGTTCGAGAAAGTGGTTGCCGTGATCGGCCATCATCTGGGCGATTCGTTCGACCTCAACGATGTCTGTCCCGAGTCCCACGATCATGAGGAGGCCTCTTCAGAAGTTGCGGTCGTGCGAAACTGAGCGGCACCGAATCGGAATCCCCACGCGGCGGCGGCGGCTCCCGCCAACAGTTCGAGGGACCAGAACAACTCCGGCCACGGACTGGGCCACTTGCCGAGTTGCCTCACGCGACGCGTCAGATACCAGCGAAACTCCTCCAACTTGAATCCGGGCTGAGCGGCGGAAATTTCTCCGTTCATCCGCTGAGCCATACTCGCGGCCAGTTGCTGTTCGGATGACTTCGGCCTCCACACGGCTTCCAACCGGGCCAGCTCCGCTGCTTCCACGCGAAACGCCATCCACGTCGAACCGGCCAGCCCGGCGAACGCCATCAGGGACATCGCGAGCAGCCAGCGTCTGGCAATTCGATTCGGATGCGGTCGGGTGAAGAGGGCCGCTGCCGCACCCATGGCCCAGCCGACGCCGACGGAAAACAAACCGAGCAACCTCACGCGCGGCGGGGCCTGCGCGGCGGCGATGCTCACCGCCAACACCACAAGGGCCGTGCGAGCCGACCAACTTCGCCAAGGCACGCCGTCCCGTGAGGCGTCCGTCATGGAATTTGGTGGTTCGGTCATGGGCTGCCACGTGCTTCGCGTTTAAGAGCCTGTTGAAAAAGGAGTGCCACGGCTGTGTCAGCCGTGGAGACTGTCACAAGTCTCTCGAAATTCACACGGCTGACACAGCCGTGGCACTCGATCAATCCCTTTTCAACAGGCG
>JANODP010000111.1:0-25081 GCA_031412755.1 Schlesneria sp.
GAGGGATGAGGGATGAGGGATGAGGGATGAGGGATGAGGGATGAGGGATGAGGGATGAATCGCCGCGCGGGAGTTTTTGGTCGATTCCGATCGCTCAACTCTGATCCCTCATCCCTCAACTCTGATCCTTCATCCTTCAACTCTGATCCCTCATCTTTCATCCTGTCGATCGAGGCCCACCCTCGTTCGATGCAGAGTTGCCCGTCTGCGATGAGGGTTGCTACTGTGTCCCCGCTTTCGTGGCGGCCAGACTGTTTGCCGGCGAACTCGCTCGCGTCTGGTGAGCCATCCAACTCGGACGAACTTCAAGGAGTGTGCTGCATGAGTCGGACATGGAGATCATCGTGGATCGCGCTGTCGTTGCTGGCCGTCGCCGTGACGGTCGTTGCTCAGGACAAGCCGAACCCCAAACAAGCGTTCCTGGACGCCAAAGAGGCGGGCTCGGACTTCCAACTTCAGGGCGAGTACGTCGGCAAGGTGGGTGACCAGTCGTTCGGTGCCCAGATCATCGCCCGAGGCGACGGCAAGTTTGAGGGCGTGATCTATCCGGGCGGCCTGCCAGGAGCGGGCTGGGACGTCGAGAAGAAAGAGAAGCACAAGATCTCGGGCGAGACCAAGGACGGAGCGACGAAGCTGGCCGGTGGCGACTTCGAGGCGACGATCGCACAGGGCTCGGTGGTCCTCAAGCTGAAGGACAAGTCGGGCGAACTGAAGCGGCTTCACCGCGAACCGCAATCGCTTGGCATGCGTGCTCCCGAGGGTGCGTTGATTCTCTTCGATGGCTCGAACGTCGATCACTGGAACCCGGGCAAGCTGGCCGAGCCCGGACTGATGGGCGTGGGGACGCGCACCAAGCAGGTCTTCGAGAATTACACGCTGCACCTGGAATTCCGTACCCCCTACATGCCCTACGCCACCGGACAGGCTCGCGGCAACAGCGGCATGTATCTGGGAGACCAGTACGAGTGCCAGATTCTCGACTCGTTTGGCCTCGAAGGGGCGGACAACGAGTGCGGTGGCATCTACAGCAATTCCAAGCCGAAGCTGAACATGTGTCTGCCGCCGCTCAGTTGGCAAACCTACGACGTGGAATTCACCTGCGCGAAGTTCGACGCCGACGGGAAGGTGACGGCTCCCGCCAAGGTCACGATGAAACACAACGGCGTCGTCATTCACGACGCGCTGGATCTGAAGACAACTCCCGGCGGCGGACGCAGCGATCAGAAGCCGGGCGCGATCTTCCTGCAAGACCACAGCGATCCGGTTCGCTTCCGCAACATCTGGATCGTCGAAAAGAAGTAGCCTCGTGCAGTCACCTCGATCGGATCGGCCACAAACATCAGCAGCCCGACTTCACCGCGAAGCCGGGCTGCTCTGTTTTCGGGTTCTCAACCGATCATCGCGCGAACGACTGACCCATGCGCAATCCATCGTGCTACGCGGATAATCCGGCTGTGCCGGTGCCGGTGCCGGCGCAGATGTCGTCCATGAGCCACGAGTCGATGTCGCGGAGCATTTTTTTCGAGGGTCTGTGGCCCGAGTCCTGGTAGACGCGCGTGCCGACCTGCATTCCGGCGGCGTACAGCAGACGACCGGCGGCCACCACGTCTCCCACTTTCGTCGCCTGGGAATTGATCGAAGTCGCGAGCAGGATCCGTTTGTCCTTGAGATCGGCGAGGCTGCCGAGCGGCGGATCGATCTTGGGGAGTCCGCCATTCAGGCTGAGGACTCCGCCGAACCATTCGGGTTGCCGCAGCATCACCTCGACGGCCGTCGTTGCTCCACTGCCGAATCCGGCAAGGTAGATCCGTTCGCTGTGAATGTGATACTCGCGCCGCAGCGCGACCGCGGCGGCGCGCACGTCTTCGACGAGCGAAGTCACTCCCGCTTCGTCCAGCGACCAACTGTGACCCTTCTCCAACGACGTGTTGCCTCGCAGCGCGACGCCGATGTAGTTGCGGTTGCTGATCTGCGGCATCACGCGACGCAGATCGGCTTCCGATCCGCCGGCATCGTGGAACCAGACGACCAACGGATAGGCGTAGGCCGGCTCATAGTGCTCGGGAAGATAGACGGCGTGGGGCCGCTGGCAACCGCGAGCCTCCTTCCCCGGCTTCAGCTCCGGATTGGCTTCGAGCAGCGTTTCGAGCAGTTCCAGAATTTCGGGATGAACCGGACAGTCGCGGACTGCCTCCGCGTCACCGAGCGGCTCGGGAACCGCATCCAACGTGTGCGTCAGATCGATCATTCGTCGAGAACAGGCAAAGCCAGGTTGGAAACGGCTCGGCCGCCCGGCGTCGTCGTCCGACTGCGAATCGAAATAGGAGCGTTCGGTCATGTCCGCAAATCCTTCTTCAGGCCGAGTCGCACCAGACGACCGGCGTGGGCCAAAGCCCGGTGACGGCCGTGAACCCGTTCGTGAGTTCGACTGCCAGGTATCTGCTTCTGTCGACGACGACCGCTCCGCAGTCGTCAGCGAAGACCCACTTCGGTCAACCCCGCGACGCTGTCGCGGATTTCACTGAGCGGGAAATGCGTCCCGGGACACTCGGTCGGTTTCACGTCGCCGTGGCCGATGATCCGAGGTGTCTCGATGTCATATTCCCGCGATAACACTCGCACCAACCGCTTGACCGACGCCAACTGAGTCGGCGACGGTGATCCGTCTTCAAAGTTCCCGACCAGCACAATTCCGATGCCGTGTTGGTTGTAGTCCGCGACTCCGGCGTGTGCCCCCTGCATCTGTTGCTTCCAGCGAAAGGTGGGCTCGATCACTCCGTCGCCCATCCCGCTGCCGTTGCCAATCACAAAGTGATACCCAATCCCCAACCAGGGGTTCCCGTTCTGATCCTTGTTCTTCAAGTGTGACTCATGAATGCTTTCGACATCGCCGCTTTTCGAAGCCGTGTGATGGAGCACGATGTATTTCCACTCGCGCAGCGCCGCATCCGGCTTCCAGGGATTGTCTCTCGTGACCGGAGTAACCGGTGAAACTTCCGGAACCTGTGGAGCAGGCACGGTCGGTGCCAGACTCGGCGGTTGCGGATTGATCGGAACCATTGGCCCGCCGATCGACGCGGCGGGAGGAACCACGGAAGGTCGATAGCACCCGAGACATCCCACGCTCCACATCAGGCAACAGGTCGCGATGAGCAACCGCGCGGACCTCTTCGTCCGGACGAACCGGCTCGTACGGAGGAACCCGTGGCTGTTCGATGGCTTCGCCGAATACATCCTGCTGGCGTTCATGCCCCAATCCGTTGGGTTATCCATCCATCCCCGTTTCACCGGGGTCTCAATCGGGCGGGAATGTAATGACGACCCAAAAACGTGTCAACGCGCAGTCGCAGAGCCCTGATTTTCCAAGCCCTTGCGACGCTGAGTCACTGTGAATCCCGGAGAAATATGCCGACTCTGCCGCTGAAAAACGGGGGCCAAAATTCTACGCAGTCCACCAGGTCTTCTTGGACGCCGCGATACACGCGATTTGATGGACTTTTTCACCAAGTGGCGAAAAGGGATCAAGAGCAGGACCACTGCGTCGACTCGAGACTCGATCAGAGAATCTCCAAAGTCGGCATCCGCGGGGTTTCCAGCAACTGTCTGGCGAGCTCGATCGCGGCCTGCTCGCAGATGTGCAGCAACGGCCCGCGCGACGGATTGTCCTCGGCAAACAGACTCGCGATGCGACCATCGTCGCCGCGAATACGAATGCCCGCGTCGATCGGAAGCTCGCCGAGAAACGGGATTCCCAACTCTTCCGCCTTGCGCTTCGCACCGCCTCGTCCGAAAATGTCGCCCGTCATGTTTTCGACAATCCCAAGCAGCGGGATCTTCACCTGACGGAACATGCTGATCGCTTTGACCGCGTCGAGCAGTGCGACTTGTTGTGGGGTGCAAACGACGATTGCTCCCGCCAAACCAACGACCTGAGACAGTGTGAGCGAAACGTCACCCGTGCCCGGTGGCAGGTCGATGATGAGGTAGTCGAGCTCACCCCAATCGGTGTCCTTCAAGAACTGAGTGATCGCCTTGTGCAGCATCGGGCCGCGCCAGATGACGGCCTGATCCGGTTTGACGAAGTAGGCCATCGACATCACCTTCAAGCCGTCGGCGACGACCGGTTCGATTCGCTCGAACACTTCTCCCGTTGAGGTCGTGTGCTTGACCGCCGAAGGAACGCCATGTGAACCGACCATGTGGGGAATACTGGGGCCGTAGACGTCGGCATCCATCAGTCCCACCTTGCAGCCCAGCGTCTGGAGTCCGTACGCCAGCGTGGCGGCGACGGTGCTTTTGCCGACTCCTCCCTTGCCGCTTCCCACCGCAATGACGTTCTTGGCGCGCAGGCCGATCGCCCCGCCGCTCATCTTGCCGCGCACGTTGGAAATGAACTTGACTTCGACCGGCCCCGCCTCGGGAAGAGACTGCCGGATCGTGGTCTGAATCGCCTCCGAGATGCGTTCGCGTTTCGGGTACGCCGGCGTCGGCAGATCGACGGTCACGGTCAGCGAGTTGCCTGCCCCGATGGTCGCGCTGCGGAGCATGTCCAACTCGCCCAGCGAGCGACCAACCTCGGGATCGCGGAGGCCGCGCAATCGTTCCAGCACTTGCATCTCGGTCAGCATGTCATCGTCCGTTTGGCAGGGGCAGTTGTCGTAACGCTTCGTCTCATCGGCCGGGCATCGTTGTCCGACCTGGCATACCCAACAGGGTCGCCTGATCCATCAGTCCGCACACCAGATCGTGAAGGTCGCAGAGTTGTAGCACTGCCACAAAGGAGCGGCAACGACCCGACTCAGGCCAGCCGCAGTTGACGCAGGCAAAGCCGAGCCAGTTCGCGGCCGGCGGCGTCGTCTCCCACGAAGCCGATCGCGCCCGCTTCACGCACCGTCCATTCGAGATCGGCGAGATCGTTCGAAGCGCACGCGACGACGGGTCGCCGCAACGGTTCGTGAAACTGAAGACTCAGCCATGCCAGGCAATCCGCCGGCGCGGAGTCCAGATCCAGCAAAATCAGGGACGACGTGAATCCGTTCGTGGCGGGAACCAGATCGCTCAGGGAGCGACATTCCCGGACGAGGACGTTGCGTGCGACAAACTGCCGCTGCAACTCCGGTCCCCAGTAGGGGCGCTTTTCATAGACCGCGACGCAGGCGGCCGATCGAGTCATGACTCCGGGCAAGATCATCTCCGCAAGCAAACAACACGTTTGAGGGACGTCGGACTGAAGACGCGGGCCGCGTGATGCGACCACCACAGTTTCCTAGTCTATCAACCGCCGCCGCGCAACGGATGTCGGGCTGGTTTGTCTTCCGCCCGTGTCCCGTTTGCTGCGGGTGGGCTGCAAACCGGCCGCACGTTAACGGTCGCAGGCGGTCTCGGCTGCGGGTAACATGCCGCTCCGCAGGAAGGCTGTTGCAAACGGAAGGGAGTGACCGTGCCGAACAATCCGATTTCGATTGGTCCGTGGCGATGTGGACGCCGCGAGCCGTTGCTGTTCATCGCCGGGCCGTGTGTCATTGAAAGTGAAGAGTTGGTGCTCGAAGTCGCGCAGCGGTTGGCCGACCTGTCGGCGTCGCGCGGCGTGCAGATGGTCTTCAAGTCGAGTTTCGACAAGGCCAACCGGACGAGCGTCGATAGTTTTCGAGGGCCCGGTCTGGAGCAGGGCCTGGAGATTCTCGCCAAGGTGCGCGAGGTCACCGGCCTGCCTTTGCTGACCGACGTTCACGAACCGAGTCAGGCCGAACCGACGGCCGCCGTGTGTCAGATCGTTCAGATTCCCGCGTTCCTGGCGCGGCAGACCGATCTGGTGGAGGCGGTCGCGACCGCCACCGCGAAGTACGGCGGAGCCATCAACGTCAAGAAGCCGCAGTTCGTCGCGCCCGAGGACATGGTGCATGTCGTCCGGAAGTGCGAGGCGTTTGGCAATCCCAACGTCCTGCTGACCGAACGCGGCACGATGTTCGGATACGGTCGGCTCGTGAACGACCTGCGTTGCATCCCCGTCATGCAGTCGTTTGGCGGTCCGGTCATCTTTGACGCGACACACAGCGTCCAACTGCCGGGCGGAGCCACCACCGGTGGCCGGCGCGAGATGGTTCCGTTCCTGTCCCGCGCCGCGGTGGCCTGCGGCTGCGACGGCATTTTCTTCGAGACGCATCCCAATCCCGACCAGGCCCTCAGCGACGGGCCGAACATGGTGCCGCTGGCCGAACTGCCGCGCTTGATCGATCAGTTGGTCCAACTGCGCAGGCTGTCGCTGGAGTTTTCCGCGTGATCCGGGAGGAATGCCCCGCCGGAGAAAATGCTCAACGACTTGCAGCGGTCCGGCGTAGGTGCGGCATCCGAGTCCGTCGAGAGTCCGTCGAATCGTCCCGCGAATTCGCGTCCACGCTTCCCACTTCAACCCGAGTAGAACCAACAGCCATGAGAGTTCGAATTGCTTCGGCCCTGTTCGTGAGTCTGTTCCTGGTGGGAGCCGTCGCCGGTTGTCCCAGTCGCGCGGTTGTTCCTTCGAAGAGCGATCCGTCGGGAAAGCCGTCTGCGCAAGGTGTCTCGGCCGAAGATTATCTCAAGAGTGCCATCCACCAACTTCGTCCCGAGAACTTCAGCATTGCCGCTGCGCGCGACAAGCCGGTCAGCCTGCTCAACTCCTGGAGCGGAATGGCGGCCGAAGCGAAGCCGCCCGAGGCGAATGACCGGGGGAACGCTCCGCCCCTTCCCGCCGGTTGGACCAATCCCGACGAAGAGAAGCGTTTGCAATCGGACAAGTATGACGAGCGGGACGCCATTCACGTTCGCGATTGCCTGCTGACGCAGGTCATGGCGAAGTACCTTTCGGCGCGACGCCGCGATGAATTGCCGCGGGTTCAGGAAGTCTTTCAATTCGTTGTGCGAAACATCGCCTTGCGAGGCCACGACGACGCGGAAGTGCCGCTGCCCCCGTATTGGCTGCTGTTGACGGGGCGCGGCTCCGCGGAGGACCGGGCCTGGATCTGTGCCACGATCCTCAAGCAGCTTCGCATCGACAGTGTCATCGTTCGACCATCAGCCGACTCGAAGCCGGATGACGACCAATGGCTGTTCGGCGTGCTGCTCAACGATCGCGTTCACTTGTTCGATCCGCGTTTGGGACTCGCGATCCCCTCGTCGGTGGAGGCCGCCGCGACAGATTCGCCTCCGGCGACCCTGGATGAGATCCCGTCACATCCCGAGTGGTTGCAGGTCTTGTCGGTTCGCGCGGATCAGCCGTACTCCATCGAAGCCGATTCGTTGACGAACCCTCAGGTCATGCCGATCGTGGAGACCGCGTTTTGGAGTCGTCGAATGAGTCGGTTGGAACGGGTGCTGCCCACCGAGGACGCCTGCGTCCTGTTCGATCCGCCAGTGGACGATCTCGGCCGGCCCGGCATGGTCAAGCGGTTGCAAGCCGGCTGTCCGATGGTCAAGGCGGACGGTTTCAAACCGTGGCCGTATCCAGAGCGTCAACGGCAGGCATTTACCCGTGCTTTGGAACAGCAGATTCAAGTCGGCTTCGGTCCGCCACTCAACGTCAATGTCGATCCACAAACACAAGCTGCGATGGCCGTCCCGGAACACAAGCTGCTCAAGATTCGCACCGATCAGTTGCTGGGCAAGTTTGAAGACGCGACTCAGCGATACCTGTTGATTCGGCGATTGGAACTGCCGGAAGTCGAAGCCAATCGTTATCCGGAAATCCTTCAACTGCATCGCCTGGCGGCGGAAGACGCGATCTATTGGAGCGGTGCCAGCAAGTTTGAGGCTGAGGAATACGATGCGGCCGTCGAGCAATTGGCCGGATATCTCAAGCGGTTTGACCGCAAGGGCCGTTGGACCTTCGCGGCTCGTTCGCTGTTGGCCGAATGTCACGCGCGACAGTCTCGATTTGCCGAGGCGATCGCCACCATCGAACGGGCCATCGCCGAAGATCCGTACCGCGAGGGCAACGCGATCCGGGTGAAACGCTGGAAGTCCCGCCCCAATCCAGCAGCGGCCGCACCCACCAAGTAGCGGTCGGCGTCGCGTCGCGCTGTTCTCCGTTGACTGCCGCAGACACCGCCCTCAAATTAGATGGCGGCTGTTTCCGTGAGGCATTCGGCGGTGTCGTGGCAGGGGGCGATCATGGCCTCCTGCGGCTCTTGCTTCAGTTCATACAAGCCGTCCGAGTTCAACTCAAAGAACCGGCGAAACCAAAGCATGCGCTGGACGTTGGGCTGCGGAGTGGTCAGGGCAAACCAGACTCCCCGTTTCTCCTGCCAGTCGATCAACATCCCGAAAAATCCGCTGGGGATGTACTTCACGAATCGCATGTCGATGGCAATCGCGCGGCAGCGCTCGTGCTCGATCAACTTGAACAACCCTTCACGCAGCAGGGCCAGATCGGCACCGTCCCAGATTTCCATCTCGCCGATATGCAGCAGATGGACTCCGTTCGTAACGTCGATCAGCATCCGTTTGAAGTGGCGCTGGAGCGTCATCTCAGGTGTTTCCCAAACTGAATCAGTCGTTGCGTTGCACGGACGACAACCGTCGTGCAGGGGACTGTTCCGAAAGCAAACACCGGGCCGAAACATCGGACGGAAACAAGATCGACGCAACCACAACGGTCGCGGTCTGTTGAAGCTCTGCTCCGCTGGGACGGTGCGCAGAGCACGTTGAAGAATTGCCACGGGCATCAATCGCGCGTTGCCAAACAACCACGTGACCGGCCACATGGCCATCTGCCGAAAGCTCGCGAATCCAGCCGCGTTGCCGCAGAGGTTACTTCTCTGCAGTCTCGCTTGGCTCGACGTAGTACATCAGCCGACCACACGTGCAGAACTTGAATTTGCCGCCCTTCAACTCGACCAATGTCTGCGAGGTCAGTCCGACAAAACATTCTCCGCACGACTTGGCCGTCACCTTCGCCAGCGCCCGGGATCCGTAGGCCTGTACCAATCGGCGATACGTGGGAATGATCTCGGGCGACAGGATCGACTCGACGTCGCCGATGCGCGACTGCAATTCGTCGATTTGACGTCGGAGTTCTGGTTCCCGCTGTTGGACGGAGTCGCGGAAGGCGGCCGTTTCTGCTTCGGCGGCGGCGAGTTCCTGCTCGAAGGCTTTGAGTTCCAGTTGCGTGACATCGATTCCTTCGAGGGCCTCGATGATTTCGTCTTCGAGCACGCTGTTGGCCATCTTGTCTGCGGCAATCTGGGTCCGCAGCGCGTCGTATTCGCGATTCGTCGTGATGACGTTGAGCTTTCCCTGCAGATCGTGAATCTTGCCTTCGTTGGATTTCAGTTGCAGGCTCTTCTGTTCCGCAGCCACCTTCATCTGCTTGAGCTTCGTGCGTCGGGCTTCCAGTTCGGTTTTCTTCGCATCGGCCAGTTTTTGACGTGCGGCAATCAGTCGTGGCCCCTTTTCGATCTCGCCGGTCAGTCGCTCAAGTTGTTCGCGAACATCGTGTATTTCTCTCAACCCAGCATTCGTCGGCGTCATCCAAACTCTCCACGGAAGTATGTCTGCCACGCATTGTCGCCGGGACTATAGCAAAAAAACGCGAGCCGGTCGTAATGACCGACTCGCGCATTTTCAGATGACCGGCGAAATCCGCAGTGCGGAACACTCAACCGGCGGGCGTGGCGACGGTCGCCGCCGATGCCAGCGTGTCGAGGAAACCCTTCAACTGCTTGCTGCGCAGCGGGTGCTGCAGCTTGCGAACGGCCTTGGCCTCAATCTGCCGGACTCGCTCGCGCGTGACCTTGAAGATGCGGCCCACCTCTTCCAGCGTGTAGGTGTAACCGTCACCCAGACCGTACCGCAACTTGATGATCTCGCGTTCGCGATAGGTCAGCGTCTTCAGGACGACGTCGATCTTGTCCTTCAACATCTCCTGCGTGGCCGAATGCACCGGGCTCTCGGTCGAATCGTCCTCGATGAAGTCGCCGAAGTAGCTGTCCTCACTTTCACCAACGGGACGATCCAGGCTGATCGGGTGTCTCGAAATCTTGAGCACCCGCCGCGTCTCTTCGAGGCTGACGCCAGCGGCTTCCGCCGTTTCTTCGATCGTCGGCTCGCGGCCCTTGTCTTGCAGCAGTTTCTTGCTGACCTTGCGCAGCTTCGACATCGTCTCGATCATGTGGACCGGGATGCGAATCGTGCGGGCCTGGTCGGCGATGGCCCGCGTGATGGCCTGTCGAATCCACCAGGTGGCGTAGGTCGAAAACTTGTAACCGCGACGGTACTCGTACTTGTCGACCGCTCGCATCAGGCCCGTGTTCCCCTCCTGGATCAGATCGAGGAAGCTGAGGCCACGGTTGCGGTACTTCTTGGCAATCGACACGACCAGCCGCAGGTTTCCGCCCGACAGATCGCGCATCGCCTGCTCGTAGGCCGCAAACCGTTCGTGAATCTCTTCGATGCGCTTGCAAAGACTTTTCGGGTCCTCGAGCGTCATCAGCATCAGGTCGTGCAGTTCCTTTTGCAGGTTGGCGCGTTCGTCGCGCGCCGACTTCAGGTTTTTGAGGCCGTCGATCTGCCGCTGCAGGTCGAGCATCCGGCGGGAAATCTGTTCCATGCGTCGCATCGTCGGCTGCAGGCGCTGCGTGCGCAGGCTGAGTTCTTCGAGCAGCGTCACCATCTTGCGGCGCCGCTGCGTCAAGCCCTGCCGTGCGGCCGCCACTTGAGCGGGGGTGCTCTCCGGGTTCATGATGAACTCGAAATCCTGCACGCTCTTGCCGCGCAGGTTTTCGAGCGTCTTCAGATTGTGCGGCATGCGTCCGAGAATCTGGTTCTTCTCGAGCCCTTCCGTCACCGACACCTTGATCGTCCGATCGAAGGGCAACTCGCTGCGGTGAACCTTGGTCAGGATGTCGATCGACAACTTGAGCGCATAGTCGCTCTCGAGCAGGTGTCGGCGAAACCGCTTGCGCGTCACTTCAATCTTCTTGGCGAGCGAGATTTCCTGCTCGCGCGTCAGCAGGGGAATCTCGCCCATCTGGGTGAGGTACATCCGCACGGGATCGTCGATGCGGCGCGACTTGTCCTCGCCCGGTTCCTTGGGCTTCGTCACCTTGAGTTTCAACGGACGCTTGCGAAGGTCGTCGAGACTGACCGGCAACTTGGAGTCGGGGACAATTTCGAGACCCAGCTCGTCCAGCGACATCAACAGGTTGTCGAGTTTTTCGGGATTGACCGCTTCATCCGGCAGATAGTCGTTGACCTGCGTAAACGTCAGGAACCCCTGCTGCTTGCCCGTTTCAATCAGTTCGTTCAAACCTTGGTCGATTCGGTACACCGGTAACTCCTTCGAAGAACGACTTCGATCCGCTTGTTTCAATGAGTTTGTCACGAGTCTGGCACTCGCGGGCCGTCATTCTGACACGCGAACGGATGCCACCGTTCACGTCACACCTTTTTCACCGCCCGTTGTTGATGAAACTGAGAGGCTTGTTCCATTCTTTCGAGAATTTCCTGAGTCAACTTCATCGCGTCTCGCGGTCGCTCCATCAGCGGACCTTGAGCCTCGCGATGGGTCTCTTGCATACGCCGCCACTTCAAATTGTCGAGGTTCTTGCGCAACAGACCTTCCGAGGAATCGGATCCCCCTTGCGCGGCATCCAGTGCCAACTTTCGTCGCGATCCCGCTACTCGCGATCCTGCTTCGATCCAAACGACCAAGCCCTTCAAATCCGGGCACTCCAACTGAGACAGCACCTTGTCGAAGCTCGGCAGCCAACCATCGTCGTGTACGTCGAAGCAGACGGTCAGCAATTCTCTCAAGACTTCGTTTCGAAAATCGTCCGGGCCGATCTCGCGCCGAACTGTGTCAATCATATCCGGCGAAGTAAAGAGGAGCTGGAGTAATTCGCACTCCAGCAGATCGTCCTGGCTTTGACTTTGCTGGAGTGAAAGGATCGTCTGTTTCCAGCGGTGTTGCAGGGACTCACCGGTTGCTTCGGTTGCGGAAACTCTCCGCTCGTTCGACCGAATCAGCCGTTCCCGATCCTGACCTCGCAGTTCCTGCAACCGTTTTCGCACGTCTGATTCCGACAACCCCAGCCGCTGGGGCAGGCGGCCAATCAGCAGATTCTCCTTAACCGTCCCCGCAATCCCCGACGTCACGATCAACAGTTGCAACATCCCATCCAGAATCCGCATTCGCGCATCGACCGTCCCAGTCCCGTGTCTCTCCATCAACAATCGAAGCTGGTACTCGGCGACTTCCGGCGCCGCTTCAATCAATCGCCGCATGGCCGCAGGACCACGCTCCTGCAAAAACTCATCCGGGTCCAAACCATCTGGCAATGTCAGGATTCGCAGATCCACGTTCTGTGCCAGAAATTTGGAGAGCGCCCGTTCCGACGCATCCTTTCCCGCCTTGTCGCCGTCGTACACGAGCACCACCGTCTTCGCCAACCGCTTCAGTAGCGTGACGTGCGACTCGGTCAGAGCCGTTCCCAGCGTCGCCACTGTGTTCATCAATCCCGCCTGCTGCAGCTTCAAGCAATCGGTGTACCCCTCGGTAACCAGGACCGTCTCCGTTTTCTTGATCGCCTCACGCGCCCAGTCCAATCCGAAGCAAACCTGACTCTTGTGGAAGACGGCGCTTTCGTCGCTGTTCAAGTATTTGGGAGCCTCCTTCCATTGATGGTCCGGCAGGATACGTCCCCCAAACGCCACGGTGCGGCCTCGTTCGTCGTGAATCGGAAACAAGACCCGATCCACGAAACGATCCTTGTAACCGTTACCATCCGTTCGTTCCGTGATGAGCCTCGCTCCAAAGAGCAAGTCCGTGTCGAACCGCTCCTTCGCCCGACGCAGCAACCATTCGCGATCGTCGGGCGAATACCCAAACTTACAACGCGAAATGGTCGTCTGTGTAAATCCTCTCTCGTGGAGATACCGCCGCGCCCGCTCTCCCGCAGCCGTCGCCAGCAGGCAGTTGTGAAATTCGTCCTGCGCCCACGCCAGCACGTCATACAACTGCGGCTTGTGAGACGGTTCGGCCGGACCGCGACGAAGTTGAGTGGGAAGTTCGAGGTGCGCGCGATGGGCCAGGAACTCCAATGTCTCACGAAAACCAAGGTTGTCGTGCTTCATCACGAACGAAAAGCAGTCGCCACCTTCGCTGCACGCCCAGCACTTGTAAGATTGTCGCTCGGGGTTCACGGTGAACGACGGAGTGTGGTCGTCGTGAAAGGGACAAAGCCCCTTGTAGATTCGGCCGCCCTGTTGAGGTTGGAGCGAAACCGTCTCGCCGATCAACTGCACGATGTCCGTGCGCGATCGAACCAGTTCCTTGAACTCGGCGGACGAATTGCCATCCACGGGCGAGACCTCTGAAATGCTGCAAAACCCGAGGCACAGAGCCCCCACCACCGAAACAACTCAAGGCTGTTGGCAGACACTCCACTTTTTGGCGTGGCCCTGCAAATCGAGTTTGAATGGTCCTGCGAATCGAGTCGAATGCTTGAGACAGAATTTGGCCCGCACAAAATCGACTCGGCACAAAAACCAACACCGCGGCGAGACAAAACCGGACCGATGACTTCGCATCACATGCGTCGTCTCCCACCCCTTCGGAGGGGGTTGACTTTTCCACGCCGCCGGACGATTCCCAAGGCAAACTGTCCCGGCAAGTTCGGCGTGATTCTATCCGTGGACTCGCGACCGTCAAGGAACGGCTTTCCGAGATCAGTCACCCGGAAACGCTCTAAACGCATTCGTGACAATTCTCTTTGAAAATATGCCCTCGGGCGAAAGTTCTGGTCTCGATGAAACCAAACTGCCACTGAACCGAAAGAGAGAAAGAGCAACTGTTCCGATTACCCGGTTGAGAGCCAGTACCGGGACGCCAATTGGACAGTTGGTTTCAGCGTCAAACTGCAACAAAAGAAGAGCCCGCCTTCCATAGCGAAACCGTGAAAGTGGACTGACGAAGATCAGCGGAGCCGTAAACGAAGTCAACCCCCGGGGGGCCTGGCCGCCTCAAACAAAGCAGACCGATAGACACCGAGTTGTCGCATCCAGTACTTGCCGAGCACTCCCAGAGTCGACAGCCCGTACTTGACGCTTCGTCGAAAGCTGATGCTGCTGGCCTCATCGAAATAGCGCACCGGCACGGGAATGTCGCCAATCTTGAACCCGAAATGAACCGCCTGAGCCAGGAACTCGCTGTCGAATACGAAGTCGTTTGAATTTTTCAGGTACGGAATCGTCTCCAACACCTCGCGGCGATAGGCGCGGAAGCCGCTGTGAAAATCACCGAGGTTCTGGCCGAGGGCCATGTTCTCAGCCAGCGTCAGACAACGGTTGGCCACATATTTCCATTGGGGCATCCCGCCCGCCAGAGCCTCGCGCCGCGTGCGAATCCGTGAGCCCAACACGAAGTCGCAGATGCCGAGGCGGATGATCTCGACCGCAGCTGGGATCACACGGCTGTCGTACTGATAATCCGGGTGGATCATCACGACGTAGTCCGCACCCGCCTCCAGTGCGTGGCGGTAGCAGGTCTTTTGATTGCCGCCGTAGCCGAGGTTTTTCTCGTGGCGAAATACGGTCAGGCCGAGTCGTTCGGCGACTTCGATCGTGTTGTCCCGGCTGCAATAATAGACGAGCACGATCTCATCGACCGAGCCGGGCGGAATCTCGGCGACCGTCCGTTCGAGGGTCTTTGCCGCATTGTAGGCGGGCATCACGACGATGGTCTTGCCGCGCGGTAGTGGTGCTGCGACCAATGATGCTGGCAGGAACGGAGCAATTGTCACGAGATCAGGTTCCAGAAATGAGTCGAACTAAAATGGAGTCTGTTTGAGCGGGCGATATCGTGCCGTCGAGGCTGGCTGTCGTCTACCCAGATGTCGCCTTATTTTCAGGCGTCGCCTTATTTTCATCCGTCTCCCGTTGTGGCTGGAGACGCGGAATGTGAATTGCGAATACTGCCCGCACGGTTTGGCCAAGTTCGGCGGCAATGTCGCGCGAGCGCGGTGGCGGGGATGCTTTGAAATACGACGTCTGTCCATGACATCTGGCGGCGTGAAAAAACTCCTTGCCACGCCGACGTCAAGGGATTAGGCTTCAACTGTGTGACGTGAAATAAATCGGAAGCCGGAATCGTATTTCCGCCTTTCAACAACCGACCGGCGGTTCCCTGTCGGTGCGTCCTGAATCCGAACCGGCTCGAAAGCGTGAAGTGATGGCTCGTTCCCCAATACTGCCGCGTGTCATGGTCACTTGGGGGCTCATGCTCCTGACTGTGATCGCGGCTGGTGTTCGGCCAAGTTGCATTTGTGCCGACGGGACGTTGTGTGCAGTCTGCCCGAAGTTGATGCTCACTCCGGGGGCCTCGCGGTCGGCTGCGCCATCCCAGACAAATTCCTGCTGTTCGGCGAAGAAGTCGTGCTGTCGTAGGCCCGCCCCCGCAGACGTCCGCTCCGAGTTGGCTCCCGCTCGTGAATTGGCGGGCCTGACCTGCGAAGACCGCGGCTGCCTGGCGATCCAACCGGTGTCACCAGCCACCGCGCCACCAGCGGAAGACCCGATCAGTCGTCTCGATGCCGGATCGCCGTCGCCACTTGTCGCGACGTTGCCGCTCACGTGCCATGGCGACTCTGTTGGTGCGGGGAATTGCCTCGACTCGGTTGGGCCGCCACCCGACTTGATCGTGCTGTTGCAGCGGTGGCTGATCTGAACTCTGCCGCGCGGCACGCGATGTCCGGTCGTGCCGCGCTCTGGCTCGTTCGCTTTGAACCTGGCGTGGTCGTTTGCTCGACGGTCGCGAGGCTCTGGCGAAGCGAAAGTCGATTCTGGCACCGGCGGATGGTCACTCTTGCCCGTCCGCTCTTCCCAACTCAAAGCGGGACGGGCATGAGTGCCCATCCTCCCCGCGACGACAATCCTGACCAATTGCGGATGGTTGACTGGTCCCTGTTGGATCGAGTCAGTTGAGGAATCACTGCGATGCTGGGTTTCCGACCTCTTCCGTGGGATTACGGGGTTCGCAATCTGTTGCGACGACCGGGCCGGAGTGCGCTGACGCTGCTCGGATTGGCGACGGTTGTGTTTTTGGTGTTGCTGGTCACGGCCTTCGTGCGCGGATTGGAGGCGTCTCTCGTGGCGAGCGGCGATCCGAGCGTTGTGCTCGTGCATTCGCTGGGGGCTGCGCAGAACATCGAAAATTCGACGGTCCCCGGTCGCGGCGCGAGTCTGCTGGCCGCCAGTCTCCCCCGGATTCAATCGCGGTTTGAACACAAGTATGTCTCGCCCGAGTTGTACCTCGGTTCCGAAGTCACGACGGCGGGTGCGGGCAAACCGGCGATGGGTCTGGTGCGCGGCATCACGCTCTCCGCGCCGCTGGTTCGTCGTCAGTTTCAGTTGATCGAGGGGCACTGGCCGAAGTCGGGGGAAGTCCTCGTCGGCCGGCTGGCCCCCACGAAACTCGGCAGCGATCCGCGCGACCTGGCCATCGGTCGCACGATTCAGTTCGAGGGCCGATCATGGACCGTCAGTGGTCGGTTTGCGTCGGCGGGTGCGGTGCTGGAGTCCGAACTCTGGTGTCCGCTCGAAGACCTGCAACCGGCGACGAAGCGGCAGGATCTGAGCCTCGTCGCGGTGACGGTCTCGAACGCGGAGGGCCTCGCGGACTTGGAAGAGTTCTGCAAAGAGCGACTCGATCTGGAATGGCAGGCGACGCCCGAGACCACGTACTACGCGGCCCTGCAAACGCATTACGGCCCGGTTCGCAGTGTGGCCTGGCTGATCGTGGTACTCGTCGCCGGTGCGGGTGTTTTCGCGGGACTCAACACCATGTACGGCGCGGTCGTGGGCCGCGTGCGCGAACTGGCGACTTTGCAAACGCTCGGCTTCTCGCGGCGAGCCATCGCGCTGGGGCTGATTCAAGAGGCGGTGATCCTCTCGTCAGCGGGAGCCTTGCTGGCGGCAGCGGTCGCGATCGGCGTCGTGAACGGCACGGCGATCCGTTTCACGATGGGAGCCTTTTCCCTGCGAATTGACGGCACGGTCCTGGCCGTCGGCTTGGGGACGGGCTTGTTGATTGGTGTGATGGGCGCCATCCCACCGGCCCTGCGCGCCTTGCGAATGCCGGTGGCGGAAGGATTGAAAGCCGTGTGAGCTGAAATATCGAATCTCAATTCCGAAACACCAAACGAATCTCAAATTTCAATGTCCGAAATTCAAAACAATGCAACTCGAAGGGAATCAGACATGTCTCAGCGAAAGATGACGATGACCGCAACAACGACGATGTGTGGCGTGCTGCTCGGAGCGACGTGGCTGCTGGTGGGCTGCGGACAAGCCACTTCACCGCCAGCAACGAAGACTCCTGCCCCGAAGATCGACGGCGCGAAGTTCGTGCTCGCGGAAGAACCGGCGGACGCGAAGACGGTCGATGAAGTGCGTGAGGCGGCGAAGGACGGAGACGAGGTTGTGATCGTCGGCCGGATCGGTGGAGACCGCGACCCGTGGGTGGCCGATCGCGCGGCGTTTCTGATCGTCGATCCGTCGCGCATCCCGTGCAATGAGCGGACGGGCGACACTTGCCAGACGCCGTGGGACTACTGCTGCGAGGCTGACCTGGCGAAGTCGAAGGCCACGATCAAGTTCGTCGATGAGGCGGGGACGACCCTTGCCAACGATGCCCGTCCGTTGCTGAACGTGAAGGAACTGCAGACGGTCGTCGTGAAAGGGCGGGCCAAACGTGACGAGGCGGGCAACCTGACGGTCCTCGCCAGTGGGCTGTTTGTCCGGCCGAACAGTGAAGTGAATGCGGAGTGACAACGAAGTAACAATCTGACGAACCGTCCGCTCGAGCGAGGCTTCCACCATGAGCACCCCCGTCGATCTCCGCGAATTGGCATATGACCGCCCGAGTCGCACAGTCGGTTCGGTGCGGCCTCGCCGTCGGCATGTTCTGTCGCGGTACGTGCTGCCCGCGGCGATTCTGAGCGGCTTCGTGGCGCTGATGGTCTGGGCGTTGCGGGACACGCTGTGGAAGGCGACTTCGGTGACGGTCGTCCCGGTCATCGCCAGTCGCGCCGAAGTTCAGCAGACCGACACGCCGTTGTTTCAAGCCGCCGGTTGGGTCGAGCCGCGGCCGACGCCCGTCATTGTCAGTTCGCTCGTCGAGGGCGTGATCGAAAAACTGACGGTCATCGAGGGCCAGGCCATCGAGGCGGGTGAGCCGGTCGCATTCCTGATCGACAAGGAAGCCAGGCTCGGTGTCCAGCAGGCCGAGGCCGAAGTGCAGAATCAACGCGCGGTGCTCGACTCTTCCCAGGCGGCGTTGGACGCGGCGCAGGTTTACTTCCGCGAGCCGATTCAACTTCAGTCCGGGCTGGCCGAGGCGGAGGCCCAACTGGCAAAGATGCAAACCGAACTGAACCGGCTCCCCTCGCTCCAGCGTGCGGCCTTGGCCAAGGTGGCACTGGCCGAGAAGGAGGTCGAGAGCAAGACGAAGTCGCAGGATGCCGTCGCCGCCATCATCGTGCAGCGCGCCCGCAGCGAACTCGAAATCGCCCGGGCCGCGATCGACGAGTACGAAGCGCAGGCCAAGTCACTGGCCCTCGAACGAGTCGCGCTGACGAAACGCCGTGATGTCCTGAAACGCCAGCTCGAACTCAAGGTTGAGGAGACGCGCAATCTGGCCGAAGCCGAGGCGAAGCTGCACTCGTCGGACGCGCAGGTGCAGCTCGCGGAAACGGCGCTTGAGCTGGCGAAGTTGAAGCTGGAACGAATGGTCGTCCCGGCACCGATCTCCGGTCGCGTGTTGGCCCTCGTCGCGCGACCGGGGACGAAACTGATGGGCCTCGCGCCGGGAGCCATGCAGGACGCGAGCACCGTTGTCACGATGTATGACCCGGGCCGCCTGCAGGTTCGCGCCGACGTGAGACTGGAAGACCTGCCGCGCGTGCTCGTCGGTCAGTCTGTGCGGATCGAGACCGCGGCGGTGGGCGAGCCGATGGCCGGCAAAGTCATAACGGCCACATCTCTCGCGGACATTCAAAAGAACACGCTGCAAGTGAAGGTCGCCATCGATGCTCCCCCTGCGGTCATCAAACCCGACATGCTCGTGCAGGTCACGTTCCTGGCACCGCCCTCACCGAAGCCGCTCGACGGCAGCGAGTCGCCGTTGCGGCTGATGATCCCGCGCGGACTGATCGACACCTCGTCGGGATCGTCCACCGTCTGGATCGCCGACCAATCCGAAGGGGTCGCCCGCCGTCGCACGATCACGACCGGAGCAGCCTCGTCTCACGAACTGGTCGAGGTCACCAGCGGCCTCTCCATCGGAGACCGGCTGATCGCATCGGGCCGCGAAACACTGACTGAACGCCAGCGCATCCGAGTCCGTGGCGAGGATGGCTCGCAGACGGAAACTTCACCGACGGGCACCTTGCCCCACGAACCGCACGACAAACCCAAGAGGCTGTATTGATGGCACTATCGACCAATGATGTGGCAACGCGTCTTGCCATTGAAAGATCGACAGAGGATGGAACGACAGATGGGGCCAATGAGAGTCATGGGACTGATGCCAATGATCCGCTCGTTCCATTCGTCCCATCAGTCACATCGGTCCCATTCCTCCCATGAAATGCACGCTCGGCAACAACGATGATGCCGCCGATTGGAAAACCAAGGACCACGCCCATGTCACTCGTCGAAATCGAAGCCGTCACGAAATCGTTCGCCAAGGGGGACCAGACCATCACGCCCCTGAAGGAAGCCAGCCTGAGCATCGAGCGGGGCGACTTCGTCTCGCTGATGGGGGCCAGCGGTTCGGGGAAGAGCACGCTGCTGAATCTCGTCGCGGGGATCGACCGTCCGACGGCGGGCCGCATCGTCGTCGATGGCGAAGAGATCACCCGCCTCTCGCGCACGAAGCTGGCTCGCTGGCGGGCGGCCAACGTCGGCTACATCTTTCAATTGCACAACCTGATCCCGGTTCTGACCGCCCACGAAAACGTGGAACTGCCGCTGCTGTTGCTGCCGATGTCGCGCCGTGACCGGCAGCGGCGCGTCGATGTCGCGCTGCAAGCCGTCAGCCTGACAGACCGCGCCGACCACTATCCGCGCCAGCTTTCAGGCGGACAGGAGCAGCGGGTTGGCATCGCGCGCGCCATCGTCGCCAACCCGACGATCGTCGTGGCGGACGAGCCGACCGGCGACCTCGATGCGGAGACGACCGAACAGGTGCTCGAACTGCTCAGACGACTGAACACGGAACTGGGCATGACGCTGCTGATGGTGACGCACGATCCCAACGCGGCCGCCATCGCGGGACGACGGTTTCGCCTGGACAAAGGGAAGCTCCAAGAACGCGAACCCCTGGCAACTCTTTCGGAGCGGGGGACGTGAGTCCCCTGAACCCGGCCGCAATCGCAATCCGCGCGAATTCAGGGGACTCACGTCCCCCGCTCCGAAAGAGTCTGAGAAAGAGAGCCCATCATGTTCCGCTTCGCTCCCTATGTGCTGAAAAGTCTCTGGCGGCACCGCGTGCGGACGTTGCTGACTGTCAGCGGGACGGCCGTCGCACTGTTTGTCTTCTCGTTCGTGGAGGCCGTGCAGGAGGGACTCGACCGGCTGACGCGCGAGCAGCTTGGCGACCGCTCGCTGATCGTGTTTCAGGCGAACCGCTTCTGCCCCAGCACGAGCAAGCTGCCCGAGGACTACTCGCGCCACATCACCAAATTACCCGGCGTGAAGGAGGCGGTGCCGATCAAGGTCTACATGAACAACTGCCGCGCCAGTCTGGACGTCGTCGTGTTCAACGGCCTTCCCGCCGACAAACTGCGAACGGTGCGAGACCTGACACTGACACAGGGGGATTGGTCCAAGTTCGAGAAGCAGCAGGACGCGGCCGTAGTGGGGCAGGCCGTCGCGAAACGGAGGGGCATCCAGCTTGGACAAAAATTCTCGATCGGAATGCTGACCGTGACCGTGGCAGGAATTTTTCAATCGTCGGTCCCGGCCGAAGACAGCATGATTTTCACGCATCTCGATTTCTTGCAGCGGACCAAGGGACTGAGCTCGGTCGGCACCGTCACGCAACTCGAAGTCAAGCTGGCCGAGAGCGCAGACGTGAAGGCCACGGGTGAGGCGATCGACGACATGTTCCGCTCCGGCCCGATCGGCACAAACACGCGGCCCAAGGGAGTTTTCCAGGCCAACGCCGTGGGAGACCTCGTCGAATTGGTCGGTTTCATCCGGTATCTGGGTTATGCGTGCATCGCGCTCGTGCTGGCACTGGTCTCGACGACGACGATCATGGGCGTGCAGGACCGCATTCAGGAACATGCGGTCCTGCAAACGATCGGTTGCACGGGCTATCGCATCTTCAGCATGGTGTTGTCCGAAAGTGCGATCCTCAGCACGGTGGGCGGGCTGCTCGGGGTCGGCACCGCGCTGGTCATGCTGCAGGTGTCGGGGATGGCCCTCGGAACGGAGGGGGTGTTGATCGCGTTCCGACCGTCGGTCGGTTTGGCCGTGCAGGGCTTGGCCGTCTCCGTCGTGGTCGGCCTGTTGGCGGGAGTCCTCCCCGCGTGGCAGGCCGCCCGCGCCGACATCGTCCCCGCGCTGCGCGCGGCGTGACGTCCCCCGGAATTCACCTCTTCTTCTTGTTCTTCTTCGCGGCCGGTTCGCCGTTCGACGTGGGAGCGTTCATAGCGGGGAAACTTTTGGCGAGCGACAACTTGATCGCCGAGTGTTCCCCGCGGCTGGCGAGGTTCGTCCATTCGAGCGGGTCTTTCGTCTCGTCGTAGAGTTCCTCGGAGCCGTCGGCGTAGCGGATGTAGCGCCAGCCTTCGCTGCGCACCGCGTGGTTCTCGCGCTTGAAGGTGGTGAGGGCCGGGCGGTCCCAGGCGGCCCCGGGATCTTTCAACAGCGGGCGCAGGCTCGGGCCTTCGACGTGTTTCGGGATCGCGATGCCGCACAGGTCGCACAGCGTGGGATAGATGCTCATGAAGTCGACCGTTCGTTCGCAGCGGCCGTTCGGTTGCGTGACGCCCGGCACGACCCACATCAGCGGGGCGCGAGTCGATTCCTCCCACAGCGCGAACTTGCGCCAGTGCGATTTCTCGCCCAGGTGCCAGCCGTGGTCGCCCCACAGCACGACGATCGTGTTGTCCCGGTGAGGCGACTTGTCGAGGGCGTCGATCACGCGGCCGACGTTCATGTCGAGGTACGCGATCGTCGCCAGGTACGCCTGCACGGCTTCCTTCCAGCGTCCCGATTCGAGGATCTGTTTGTGATCGCCCTCGGGTTTGGCGAAGGCCCGACCGGCCGAGGGGATGTCGGCCAGATCATCCTCTTTGACGGGCGGCAACTGGATCGAATCGAGCGGGAACAGGTCGAACCATTTCTGCGGCACGTTCCACGGCATGTGTGGCTTGTGGAATCCGCACGCCACGAAAAACGGCTTGTCGTGCCGCTTCCCGAGTTGCTCGATGGTCCAGTCGGCGATCTTGTAGTCGGCGAGCTCGGCATCGCGCGCGTCGAGCGAGCCAAACTTGATCCCCCCCACGCCGTCCGATCCCTTCGGCTTCGGGTCGCCTCCGCGCGGATGGTGGTACTCGTCCCAGTCCTCGTGCCGGTCGTAGCCGCCGTGATAGATCTTGCCGCTCGCGCCGACCCAGTACCCCGCCTTGCGGAAGACATCGTTGAGGGTCTGCTCGGTCGGAATCTGCGGACGCCAGTCTTCGCCGTTGTCGTAGACGCCGGTCGTCGAGGGTCGCATCCCCGACATCAGCGCGGCGCGCGACGGATTGCAAACCGGCGCCGCACAGTACGCCCGAGTAAACGTCACGCCGCGGGCGGCCAGCCGATCGAGGTTGGGTGTCCTCGTCTGCGGGTTCCGCGCCAGATGCCCCACCCAATGGTTGAGATCATCGACTGCGATGAAGAGCACGTTCGGTCGCTCGGCGGCGAAGAGACCGCGGGACGCAGACACGATTGCGACCAGAGCCACGATCAAACGAAGCCATTTCGACATGCTGCACCTTTCGAGAAGAGAGTGGTCTGATTTCGAGTAGCTCCAAGTTCGGGGTTGAACGAGGTGTCTTTACTCCGAAGGAGTTGCGTCTCATAGCCCAGGGTTGCCCGCGCAGGCGGGCTACCCTGGGAGGGAGAACGCATTCGCCATCTACCCTGAAAGGGTTGCGTCATTCGAGAAACGTCGATGACGGAACCCCGTTGGGGTACATGGGCGGTTGAACCGTTCCCCCCCGGGTAGCTCGCTTCGCTCGCAACCCGGGGCTATGGGACACAACTCCTTCGGAGTAAAAGCAAATACAAACTCTGCAAACTTGGAACTACTGAGTTTGGTCCGCCGGTTATACCCGCAGTACGTCCGCCGTTGAACGTTCGCCCTCTCTCAATCGAGTCCAATCTTCGCGGCCATCGGCATTCGCCGACCGCTGCCGAATGCCCGGGACGAGAGCTTGATGCCCGGCGGCATCTGACGCCGCTTGTATTCGTTGCGGTCGAGTTTCTGAGCCACCCAGCGCACGGTCTCGGCCGGAAACCGCCGGCTCAGCGTCGCGACGGACTCCTCCCGCTCGATCAATCCCTCCAGGATGCCGTCGAGGATCGGATACGGGGGGAGCGTGTCCTGGTCGAATTGGTCCGGAGCCAGTTCCGCACTGGGAGCCTTCTCGATCACGTGGTGAGGAATCACTTCGCGCTTCTCACGCACCTCGTTGATGTGGCGGCAGATGGCGTAGACGTCCTTCTTGAACAGGTCGGCGAGGACCGCGAATCCTCCGGCCATGTCGCCGTACAGCGTGCAGTAACCGACGGCCAGTTCGCTCTTGTTGCCCGTGGCGAGGGCGAGCCAGCCGTGATGGTTGCTGCGGATCATCACGATGGCACCGCGGATGCGCGCCTGCAGATTCTGTTCGGGCAGCCCCGCGGGAGCCGCCGCCAGATCGTCACCGGCGACGGCGAGAGACTCGTACGCCCGGTGAACCGCGTCGATCGGAACGATCTGCGCGTCGATGCCGAGCCGCTCTACAAGGGCCTGCGCATCATCCACGCTGTGTCCCGTGCTGTACCGGCTGGGCATCATGATCCCGTGAACATTGGCCGCGCCGCACGCCTCGGCGGCGATGTAGGCCGCCAATGTGCTGTCCACTCCCCCCGACAGACCGAGGACGCAGCCGGTGAAGCCCGACTTGCGCATGTAGTCCTTCAGGCCGAGCACCAGCGCGTCGAGCAACTGCGCCGGCACAGACTCCGCGCACGGCGAAACGGGCGAGGGGAGGTGGGCGAGGTCAATCACCTCCACCTGAGATTGGAAGCCGGCCAACTGCGCGACCTTCTCCCCGGCGGCATCGAGCACGACGCTGTGGCCATCGAACACGAGATCGTCGTTCCCCCCGACCTGATTGACGAACACGAACGGCCGACGATGCCGGGCCACGTGTCGCCGCAGGATGCCATCGCGGCGCAGCGGCTTGTTGACCTCAAACGGACTCGCCGAAACGTTGAGGAACAGATCGACGCCCTGCGCCGCCAGTTCGGCCACCGGGTCGGGAAACTGAATCGGATCGTTGTGATAGAACGTATCCGGCTCGCCCCACCAGGCGTCTTCGCAGATGTGGACTCCCAGCTTCAGCCCCTGAAACGAAACCGGAGCCACTCGATCCGCCGGGCGGAAGTAACGCCGCTCGTCGAACACGTCATAGTTTGGCAGCAGCAGCTTGTGGATGGTCGCTTCAATCTTCCCGCCAAACAGCAAACTGCACGCATTGGCGACGCGGCCCCCGGGCACTCCCCAATGAGTCGGATGCCCCACCAGCACCCCGATCTTCGGATCAACTTCACCCGCCAGCTTCTCGACAGCGCGGTCGCACGCGGCGACAAAGCCCTCGCGCAGCAGTAGGTCTTTCGGCGGATAGCCACAGATCACCAACTCACTGCACACGACCAGTCCCGCGTCGAGTTGCCGCGCCCGTTCCACGGCGTCGCGAACCAGTCGAGCGTTCCCCGCCAGGTCTCCCACCATCGGATTGAGTTGAGCCAGAGCAATCTTCATGAGTCAGGGTCTTGTTGAGGGGGG
>JANODP010000112.1:0-14998 GCA_031412755.1 Schlesneria sp.
TGCAGAGCAAGTCCCCCTGTCCCTTCAAAATGCCTCGTGCCCCGAATGCGAAGCCGGTCTCCGCTTCTTGAATCAACTGCGCGCGACCGCGATACGCCGCATCCGTCAGCAGCAGCAGCGTGCTGGTCCAACGACCGGCTCGCTCGATCTTGCCGATCGCGTTGCGGCCCATCAGCACCGAGTCCTCGGGCGACAACTCGCCATCCTGTCCGACATCGACGAGCGGCTGGCGGCTGTTCACGACGAGAGACGATTCGCGCACGCCGTTCGCTTCGCCGCGATCGAGCAGCTTTCCGCTGCGCCACTGTTCGGCGTGGACGTCCCCCAACACGGCCGCTTCGATGAGAGCGACGGAAGCCAATCGCGGCAGGCGGCGCATGGCCGTCGGCATCGCGGCCACGAGTTCCTGCTCCTCGTGGAGCTTCGCCAGACGAGCCGCGAGCGCTGTACTGCGCGCCTGCGCTTCGTCGAGTTCGCGTTTCAATCGGGCCACTTCGACCTGCTGAGTTCGCGCGGGCTGCGACGTGAGCGACGCCAGCCCCTCGCGCACGGAATCGCCCGTCGCATAAACGGCCTGCTGGCCCGGACGCATCGCGTCGGTCACCGCGCCGCGCAGTCGGGACGCCACGCCATCGGGGGCAAACGACAGCCCCACTCCGACCAGCATCAAACCGCACGCCACCGGGAGACTCGCCGACGTCATCAATCACTCCTCACTTCGAAACGACGCGCTGGGGTCAGGCACTCCAAACTCCAAACGGCGGCGAAACACGGCTGTCCTGCGAATGAGCAACACGTCGCCGCCGTTTGGAGTTTGGAGTGCCTGACCCCGTTGGTTGGGTTGGCTCACACATTGCCATCGCTGGTTTCGAGGCTGTCCTTCCACTGAGCCAGATGTTCGACGCAGATCGCCGCGCCGCGCACGACCGTTCGTTGCGGATCGGCGGCCAGACGGACCGGGATGCCGAGCTGCTCGCGAAAGAACAGATCGAGACCCGGCAGCAACGCGCCGCCACCCGACAGCACCAGGCCCGTGTCCGACAGGTCGGCGACCAGTTCGGGATCGCATTGTTCGATGACGCTCTTCACTCCGTTGAGGATCGACTCCAGCGGACTGCGCACCGCTTCGCGCAGCTCTTCGCTGGTGATGATGGCGCGGCGCGGGACGCCGCTGACCGCGTCGATGCCCCGCACCTCGCCGGTCCGTTCCTCGTCGAGCGGGTACGCGCAGCCGATTCGCATCTTGAGTTGCTCGGCCGTCTGATCGCCGATCCGCAACGAGAAATTCTGCTTGAGATAGTCGATGATCGCCTGGTCGAACTCGTCCCCCGCGATCCGCAGCGACTTGCCGGCCACGATCTCGGTCAAACTGAGGACCGCGACCTCCGTCGTGCCGCCGCCGATGTCGCAGATCAGACTGGCCAGCGGTTCGGCGATCGGCAGTCCCGCGCCAATGCCCGCCGCTTTGGATTCGGCCAGCAGATAGACGCGACCCGCGCCGGCTCGCTCCGCACTGTTGAAGACCGCCCGCTTTTCGACGTTGGTGATCCCCCCCGAGACCGCGATGACGACGTTCGGCCGAATGCCGGGCGTCGAGCGTGCCGCCTTCCGGATGAAGTACCGCAACATCGACTCGCACAACTCGAAGTCGGTGATGGCTCCGTCCTGAATCGGCTTGACGGTGGTGATCGAATCGGGCGTCCGACCCAGCATCTGGCGAGCCAGCTTGCCAACGGCGGTCCCTCGCCCAAGAACCCGCCGAGTCCCCTTCTGCAGGGCCACGACCGACGGTTCGTCCAACACCACGCCTGCGCCCTGAATGGCGATCAGCGTGTTGGCCGTTCCCAGATCGATGGCCAAGTCCGGGCTAAGCCAACGTTTGAGGCGATACAGCATCCGTACATCCGCCGTGCGGTGAAGAGCACTCTTCGCGCGGATCAATCCCCCAAGGGGAGACTCACGCGGGCGGGGTTGTAGTTCTTACATCGTCTTCGGACAAGACGGGGTTGCCGCAGGACAGGTTTGTCACCGGCCGGCGACTCGTCGAAGCAGCGAGTTGGCAGGTGGCAAACCTGCCCACGCCGCGGGTTCAGCGGGCAGCCAAACCGGCCGGCTCGCCGCTTCCGAAACCCGGTGTCCGCAGCAAGTGCCAGACCTCTACTGCGCGAGCTTCCACCCGTAGGCGCCGAGCGCCATGACGAGGAAGACGATCCCGGTCAGCAGCGCGGCCAGTGAGGCCCACAGCAACGCCACATAGACATCGGGAGCCGGGCTGTTGTCAGAGCTTCGTGGTGACATGATCGCCAATCTGAATGGTGACGTTTTTTGCCTTCTCTTCTTTCACAACGATTCCCACCGCCTTGTCGGGATAGACCTGAGTCAATCGAATCTGCCCGAGATATTTGCCGGTGGTGCTGTAGGCGCTCATTTTGTGACCGACGTTGACGTTTTCGTCGCTTCCCAGCGAGATCTCGACGTATTCCATGCCCCCTTTGGGATCCTTGCGGTAGTCCGTGATCAGCCCGTCCAGCGGCGGGGGCGGGGTCACCTGAGCCAGCATCAACTTCGGATCGGTCGTGAGATTCTTGGAGGACAGAAAACGCTTCATGGTGGCGACGTCGGCCAGCATGCGCTCGTGCTTCTCGGTCAACTGCTGGAGCTGCAAATCCAGGCCGAACTTTTCGTCGGAGGCCTTTTGCAAACCCGCGATGAGTTCTTCGCGCGTCTTGTAGAGCACCGAAACCTTCTCACGCTGCAGATCGGCTTCCTTCTTGCGTTCGTCGGCTTCTGTCGTGCTCAACGCCGATTGATCTCGCAATCCATCCAGCGCGACGTTGAGTCGCTTGTTGTCGGCATCCAGCGCGGTCTTTTGGTTGTCGAGCGCCGTCTTCTCGCCGGTCAATTGAGTGATCTGATTGTTCAACTCGCCGAACTTGGCCTTGGTATCGGTCTTTTCCTTGTCGTATTCGGCCTGCAAATCGCGCTGCTTCTGATTCGCCTTCGTCAGCGCCGTCGCCGTGGTCTCGGCCACCGTGCGCCAGTTCCTCTGGGCCGTATACACTGCTCCGGCGAAGGCCATGAACAGGATGCTCAACACCAAATGCAGTGCCACCAGGATTTTGCCGACGGTTGTCATCAGAGCACCTCACTGCGCGAAAAGCCCAACTGCGCGAAACACCGAAATCCCAAACCCGCATCCAATCCTCACCGCAACCCGTTCACAATTCAATCCCCGGCGGATCTATTCGACCTGGTTTCCTGCCTTCGTCTCGGTTCCCTCTTCGTAGCCACCGACTTGCTGTTTGAGCTGCGTCGCCCGCCGCTCCAGCCGTCTCAAGTTCTCTTCCGCCCGGACCAGTTCGTCTTCCAGAACCTTTTGTTGGTTTGTGGCGGCGAACAAATCGTCGCGGAGCAGTTCGAGTTGATTCCTCAAGCGGAAGGCCTCATCGCGGCGCTCCTCGCCCGTTTTGCGAGTCTGCTGAATTTCACCCGACTTGGCCGTGAGTTCGGTCGAGGCGGCTTGTTTCGCCGCATTCAGTTGCTCGTACTGTTTGTGGTAAGCATCCGACCGGGACTGCACTCCGGCCGCGTCGGGGGGAATCAACGCCTTGATCTGATCGATGATCGGCTTGATCTGCGCGATCTTCTGTTCCAGCTCACCCTTCAGTTTCGTGGCGTCTTCCAATTGACGCTTTCGCGCCGCAACGACGGCCTCCGCCAGCAGGGGCGTGCCCGGCTGAACAGCCGCATCGGTCTGACGGGTCTTCACCGAGTAGGTCGGCTTCTCGCCGGGCGTCATCGTGAAGACGAAGTCCTTCGTCAACTCGGCCGATTCGGACTCTCCCTTCCAGTTCGGTCCGCCGCTGACCAACGACATCGCAAACGCAGCGAAGCCGAGGCTGGACACCGTCACGAAGACCACCAGAACTTTGCCGAGACTGTTCATGAACCGTTTGCCGCCGAAGTGTGACGGAGGAAGAGTTTGCCGACGGGTCAAATCCTACTGGTCCCGAGAGACGACCGTCAACAACCGAATGCGCCCGCGGCAATGTTTAACCGCGCGCAGGCCGTCCGCCTCGAAAACGTCTCCCCATTCGTCGGCTGTTTCGAATCGTCGCTGCACGCTGCCTGCGACCGACCGCCAAATCGGTATCGTCGGCGAACCGAGTTTTTCCCGTATGACGGTTGTGACGGTCGTGCCGACAAACGCACGACCGTCGAGTTGGGCGGCGGAAAACACCAATCCGATGCGTGAGCGAGAAACCGCCGTCCGATTCCTTTGCACTCGCTTCGAGCGGGCGATGGTCAACTTTCGCCGCCCGCCCGGAACTGCTCGGACGAGGAACCGCCACGCCGCGTTCAGGCCGCAGCCTTCCGCGGGAGCCAGACGCTGAGGGCCACGAAGCCTGCCGCCGCGCAACAGAGCATCGCGAACCAGTCGCCGAACCGGACGTACAGACTGCGCCGAGGATCCAGCGGCACCGTGTGAACCAGTGCCGCGTTGAGCTGCCGATGCCAGGTTCCCGTCTGCGGATCGCGGGTCGAACGGCGCGGTTCCGCCGGCGCGTTCATGCGGGCGTCTCCGTCGATGAAGATTTCCGGATCGAGGATCGCGCCGTCGCCGTCGACGATCGCACTGATCCCCGTGTTGACCGCTCGCACCAGCGGAGTCCGGCACTCGACCGCCCGGAAGGCCGACGTGATCAGATGCTGATCCAGTTCGCTCGACCCGTGGAACCAGCCATCATTGGTGAGGTTCACGAGCAGATCGACTTCCCGGCCGGTGTCGTTGTCCGATCCCGCCGCGACGATGCCGCGCACCAGATGAGGCACCGTGTCCTCGAAGCAGATCACGGGAGCCATCCGCCACGGGCCGTATTCAAACACGGCCGCCTGCTCTCCCTTGTCCAAGCCGTCACTACCGCGATACGGCGTGAAGCCCACCAGCCACGGCAGCGATTCGCTCAGCGGGATGTACTCGCCGAACGGGACGCGGTGCAGCTTGTCGTAGCGTCCCGCCAGCCCGACGTCGGGCCGCACGAACGCCGCCGAGTTGTACTGTCGCACGCGGTCCGTACCGGCCTCCGCGGCATGCAGCCCCAGAATCAGCGCGGCGTTGGTCCGCAGACTTTCGGTCGCGAGCGTCTTGCGAACCCACTCGTCGCGCCACGACTCGGGCTTCATGTAAGGGGCCAGAGCACCGAGCTGCTCGTCCGTCATCCCTTCGGCGGCGCTGAGCAGGGGAAACGGAAACATCCCCTCCGGCCAGACGATGACGTCGGGCTGCTCTTTCACCGTCTGAGCCATCAGCCGCAGATGGGTCAGAAAGACTTCCTCCGGCGACGGCGAGGGTTCTCGCAACGATGCCAGATAGTTCCCTTGAATCAGCGCCACGCGCGGACCGGGTGTGAACTCGGCCTGACTCCGCCGGACGTGGCCATACGCCAGCGTCGAGCCAAACACGACGGTGGCCGCCGCGACTTGAACGAGTTGTCCCAGCGACAGACCCGACGCCGTGACCGGACCCGTCGAGGAATGAGCCAGCCGAAACCGAATCAACCACGCATGCGGCACCAGCAGCGCGAGGGCCGACGAACTCATCGCAATCACAAAGCTGACGCCGTACGCCCCGACCAGGTCGCTGATCTGGATGAGTTCCAGCCAGCGATACTGCGAGTGACCGAGGAAGTACCACGCAAACCCCGTCATCAGGTGAGCCCTCAGAAATTCGAGGCCCGTCCACGCGACGGGCCCCGCCGCCACAAGCGGCAGCCCCCACCGATGGACTGCCACGCGCGAGACCGCGACAAACACGACCGCGTACAGCGCGAGATAAACCGACAGCGCCCCCCACGCAAAGTACATCGTCGGGTCGCCGAGCCGCATCCATTGCAGGGTCGCCAACTGCCCGAGCAGTCCGCCGCAGTAAACGGCCGCGTACATCCAGCGCGTGCGCTGTTCGATCCGCACCAGCAGCAGCAACGGCACCAGCGCGATCCACGCCAGCGGGCTGGCATTCACCGGAGTGAAGCAGGCCCACAACAGAGCGGCCGACAGCAGCGACATGCTCCACGCGCCGGCGCTCCCGATCTGAAACCGCCGCCCCTCCTGAGCCGTCCGCGCAGAGGCAATGATGTCGCGAACCGACCGATCCGCCGTCAGGTCTCGCCGATCCTTATCCGTCGTCCGATTGCTCTTCGCCGCCATCGTCGCTCCGGCCATGATTCGCGTCTCCTTCCCTGGAGAATCAGCTCGATCGTTGTCTTCGTCCGGTCCCCTCGCCCCCGTCCTCGGGGGAGTGGGTTAGGGTGCGGGGGCCGATGGTAGTTCAAGCCCGCAACTGCGGGAACGCTGATTTTCGGCCCAACGGGCCAGGCATTCACCAAGCCAGGGCCAACGGCCCTGGGATGTGGCACCGCGAATGACCGAGGCCCAACGGGCTGGCCATTCAAACCCAGATCTCTTGCGGGTCGATCCCCACTGACGTTGCGGTCTCAGCCTACGGAGAACGGTCGGCCCGTTGGGCCTGCACGGTTTCGGGGGCGGCTCTCCCAGGGCCGATGGCCCTGGCTGGGAGAACGCCTGGCCCGTGGGGCCGGAAATCCTCCTGCTCATCTCACCACGCAATCACGTCCAACACATCCCCCGCGCGGTACTCCTTCGCCTCGCCCGACAGAAAGGCCATCGCGTTCGCCGCGACGGTGCCGCACAGATCGGACGAGCCGTGCCACGGGACGAGCTTCACCACGGCTCCCTCGGGCGACCACATCAGCTTCGCCGGGTGATACGTCGGCCGATCCGCCCGCGCCGAGTAATCGTGTTCGAGCCGCGCCGGCATCGGCCTCGGCATTGGAGGCTGCTCCCCCATCAACCGCCGGATCGCCGTCCGAACAAACAACTCGCAACAGACCAGACTGCTAACCGGATTGCCGGGGAGACCGAAGACGTAGCAATTGGGAATCCCTACGCCGAAATCACTCTTTCCGAACCACACCGGTTTGCCGGGCTTCAGTTCGACTTTGTGAAAGACTTCGCGTACGCCGGCGTTTGCGAGTTCACTCGGAACGAGATCGAGCATCCCGGCCGAAACGCCTCCCGAAAGCACGAGGATGTCGTACTGACGACCCTCCCAAATCTTGGCGCGCAGGTCGTCGCGGTTGTCGCGGGCGATGCCGAGCGGAATCGGGGTCGCTCCCGCGGCTTGAATCTGCGCGACGAGCATCGATTCGTTCGAGTTCCGGATCTGGCCCGGTCCCGGTGTCTCGTCGATCGGGACCAGTTCGTCTCCCGTTGCCAGCACGGCGACGGTGGGGCGGCGATGGACCTGCACCGCGGCGCGGCCCAGTTCCGCCAAGGCTCCGATGCGCGAGCCGTTCAGCTTCATCCCCGTCTTCAGCACGACATCGCCCGCGCGGACCGAGGTGCCTCGACGCAGGATGTTGGTTCCCGGCGTGACCGACTTCGTCGTGACGTGGACGCTGTCGATGTCGGGCAGCGTTTCCTCGATCTTCACGACCAGATCGGCTCCCTCGGGAATCGGCGCGCCGGTCATGATCTGCGTCGCCTCACCGGGGCCGACCGGTTTCGAGGGGACTCGCCCGGCCGTCACGACTTCGAGCACTTTCAGAGACACGAAGCCGTTCGCCACATCGGCCGCCCGCACGGCAAACCCGTCCATCAACGACTTGTCGAACGGTGGCGAGTCCTCCGGCGCCGAGACGTCCTCGGCCAGCGTCAGCCCCAGCACGTCGGAGAGAGGCAACGCAACGGTCGCCAACGGTTCAACCGTGGCCAGCAGTTTGTCGAAGGCTTGTGTCACACTGAGCATGATGGAAGCCAAGGGAGAAGAATTCAGGAGTCAGGAGACAGAATATAGGAGACAGAAGCAAGAACAGTGCGCCCGCTGACTCCTGACTCCTGACTCCTGACTTCTGACTCCTCACTTCACCAGGAAGCCCAGCGAGTAGCTCGCCTGTTTGCCGCTGAGGTCATCGACGACGGTCAGCTTGAGCGTGTGCGGGCCGAGCGGCAAGCGGTCGGGGATCGCGAACTGGTAGTTGTGGAAGTAGTCGCGGCGCGGATTGCGGCAGCGGTCTTCCGTCGCGGGAAACGTCTTGTGCCAGCGCGCCTCACCGTTCGACCCGACGATGTCGATGACCGACCGCAACAGCGTGCGATGTTCGCCGTCGGCCGTTTGGTCGGTGTTGAAGTTTTCGATCTCGGCATATAGCAGGACTTCCTGACCCGGCGTGAACTCGTCCCGCGCGAACTTCTGGTAGTTGCCGAAGTACGAAATCTGTTCGCAGAAGGCGATGTTTTTGATGGCCAGGTCCGACTGTTCGCGCAACCGGCGCAGGGCCGTGTTGAGCGGAGTGATCGACTGGGCGGCCCGGTCGCGCGGCGACGGGAACTGCTCGGCATCGAGCGAGTTCGACGCGGCCCAGCAGAGTTGCTGCCAGTACTCCTGCTCGGCCGGTTCGAGACCGGGAATCGCCATGAGGGCCTGCTCCTGACGCTGCGCCATCAAGTAGAGCAACCGCAGATGAACCTGCCGTCGCCGGTACTCGGCCCGCGCTTCGAGAGTCGAACCCGGCTTCAAGGTTGCGACATCGCGCTCGGCCCGGGCGATGAGCCGCTCGAATTCCGCCTGCCACGGACCGGGTGGAACGACCGGCGCGGCTTGCGTGCTCACCTGTTGAACCCGATTGCCCGGTGGCGACGAAAGACGGACCTGCCCGACCGCCGGACTGACCTGACTGGCAGGATTGACCGCCGGCCGGTGCGCCCACAGAGGCGGTTCATTGGGATTGGCGGTCGTCGCCGCGGCGGCCACCGGCGTAAGAACCTCGAATCCCTGCAACTGCACGGGATTGTCGAGGGCGTCACGATCCGAACGATAGTTGGCAGTCGTCACCTTGGAAGAGGCGGCCTCTTCGCCCGGCAGTGGCTCGATGGTCTGAGCCAACGCCTGTTGTTCGTGTCCGACCGGCGTCACCACCGAAGCGATACGCGGCAAACTGGCGGTGGTGGGACGCGCTGTCTGTGAGAGGTCTTCGTGCGAAGCGGTCACTCGGTCGGAGGAATGACCGGCAAGCAACGAGCCCGATCCCGCCTTGCTCGATCCCGCCTTGTCCGGCGCGACCGATGCGGTTGGAGTGGAGTCGGTCACGCGCGTCGATCCGCGGCTGCGACCGGACGGCACGGATTCCGGGGTCGCCGCCGATGCCGGGGTCTCGCGGTGCGAGGAATCGGACGCGGCGGCGGACATCTCCGACGCCTCCAGCGCACGACGGCTCGGCGCACGAAACGAGACGGTTCCCTGCGAGTCCTGCTCCCGGCGCGAGGACTCCTTGCGTGATGCCTGCCCGTCGGCCCACGGCAGGCGCTGCGCGAGGCCGTTCATTCGGCCCGAGCCGGACGAGACGCACCCCGAGGCCGCGCACAGCCCCAGTCCGAGCAGCAGCAACGGACCGACAAACCGGTTCATCGAGAAGTCCAACACGAAGGGAAACGACGGACAATGCAGACGGTCAGCGCACCCACCGGCTGCGAAGTGCCGGCGGCCGGGCGGGACGAGGACCAACGAATTGAAAGGGGATGAGGGGCGGGAAACTAGTAGAATCCGCCGAACGCGACAAGATCATCCGCGACGGCTCGACTCCACCCCGTAGCACCTGCTGCCAGCTTGTGCGTCGGCTCCGTCTTACTCTTACTCATAATCTTACTCATAATCGTAATCCTAATCCTCTTCGACTTTGCGTCGGTCATCGGGCCAGAGGAGAGAGATTACGATTACGATTATGAGTAAGAGTAAGAGTAAGACGGAGCAAGACGCGACAACTCCAACTTGGACCACGCCATGCAGCCCTGCCCAGCCTGTGGGAAATCGACCTCTGACTCCGCTCGATTCTGCGAGCACTGCGGCGCACCGGTGACGGGCGTGCCCAGCGGCAATGCGGAGCTGGCCGATCGCGTGCGACGGCTGCTCGCCGACGGACAGAAGATCGAAGCGATCAAGGTGCTGCACGAGGCGACCGGCGCGGGACTGGCCGAAGCGAAGCAGGCGGTCGAAGCCATTCAACTGGGCGAAATCTACAAAGCCGACGGCTTGGACGAAGGTCTCGAAGGCGACCTGCTGCGACTGCTGCAAGCCGGTCGCAAGATCGAGGCCATCCAGCGATACCGCGAACGAAATCCGTGCGGCCTCAAGGAGGCGAAGGACTTCGTCGAAGCACTGGCCGCGCAGCACGGCATCGTCGCCATCCGAGGCGGCTGCCTGGGCGTGGTGCTCGGACTGATGATCGCGTTCGTTGTCGCTGCCGCCTGTGTCGCGCGGGCCGATGAGGCGACGATCTCTTCCGGCGAGCAGTCTGTCGAGGGTTGGATCACGCACACGGTCGAGTCCGAGTTTCAGGCGAAGCCGACCGAGATTCGAGTCCTTTTGCCCGACAAACTCGACACGACGAAGAGGAATCTGGTGCTGTACGTGTTGCCGGTCGAGGCGGCTCGTGAATCGCGTTACGGCGACGGGCTGGCCGAAGTCAAACGCGGCGGCCTGCACAACAAACACGGCCTGATCTGCGTGGCTCCCACGTTCGCCCACCTGCCGTGTACGCGGACCATCCGACGGACAAGACGATCCGGCAGGAGGCCTATTTCACAAAGGTCGTCGTCCCGTTCATTGACCGAACGTATGCAGTTCGTGCCGCCAAAGAAACTCGCTGGCTGCTCGGCTTCAGCAAATCGGGCTGGGGCGCGTGGAGCCTGCTCGCCCGCCATCCCGATCTGTTCGGAAAGGCCGCTGCGTGGGATGCCCCGCTCGACATGCCGCGTTTCGACCTCTACGGTGCCGCGCAGGTCTTCGGCACTCAAGAACACTTCGAGACGTACCGCGTGCTACCTGCGCTGACGAAGTCTCCGGGCCTCGCCGCATCTCCGCCGCGTCTGGTCCTCACCGGCTACGACAACTTCCGCACGCATCACGAGACGGCGCACCGGCTGCTCGATGAGGCCAAGATCCCGCACGTCTATCGCGATGGTCCGAAGCTCAAGCACGTCTGGAACAGCGGCTGGGTCGAAGAGGCGGTGGAGTTGCTGGCGGCCCCGTCCGCGCCCGACAGGTAGCCCTTTCGCTCCGCGAGAGGAAAGCCGAACGCGTGCGGCGACTGATCGCGATGGCGGCGGATTGTGGAATGACGCGGCTGGGTCTGTTGGCTTTCCTCTCGCGGAGCGAGAGGGCTACTTTGGCTCCGACACTTTCAGCGTGAAGCCGGCGTCGGCGGGGCGGCCGGTTTCGCTTTCCACAGCGCCGCCATCGTCGTTGCCGTCTTCGCCCACGCTCCAGACGACGGCGTTGGTGGCCGAGTCGCGCCGGTAAAGGAGTCGTCCGCCGTTGCGATCGCACGGGTCGAGTGGCACCGCGTCCAGATACTGCGGCACCAGGGCGTCCAGGCTTTCGGGAAACTCGCCCCGGTCGCGGCGATGGGCCTGCGCCGCGAGCAACACCTCCAGCGCGGCCTGTCGTCCGCGGAATCGCAGGAGTGCGTTGTCGGCCTGCTTCACGGCAGGCAGCAGCAGCTTGCTGAGGATCGAGGTCTTCACGCCCCGATCAAGCTGGTTCGCGTCGAGTTCTCCGGGGGCTCGCGTCACGGTCGGGTCGGTATCGAACAGCATCGCGAAACCGGAACCGACCAGTTGGCGCCGCTCGGTCAGCGGTTTGTCGACTTCACGAGCCTGGTTCGCCACGATCTGGCGCGAGATGCGGATGGTCAGTTCCGGCTCGCCCACCACCCACATGAAACCGCGTGCGACCGAGGCGGACACGAGTTGGTCATCGAGCGGCCCGCCGAGAGCCGGGCCAGCCATTCCCGACCAATCGGGTCTCGACAACGTATTCCTCAGGGCGAGATACTCGGCCCGAAGCAGGTTCGATTCGGACTCGTAGAGTGCGAGGTCGGCTTTGACGTGGGCGAGGCCCGCCCGCAATTGGTCGGCCGTCACGGCGGGATGTTCGGCCCACCGCTGCATCCCGCCGCAGGACACGGCATGCAGCGCGACGCCGACCAACCCGGCAATCAACGGCCCGCGCTGCGAAGCATGTCCACCGCTGCGATACACCGCGCGAGCCAGCTTTCCCGCCTCATCGACATCACCCTCGTGCAGACACCGCATCTGATCGACCATCGCCAACCGGGCAAAGCTCCGCAACTCTTGCGTCGCGTCCAGTGTCGTCATGAAGGTCATGGTGGCTGGAGACTCGTAACGTGCCCGCTGCTTCTCCGTCCCGCGCCGCCAGACCGCGAGTGCCGGGCGATTCTCCTCCACCCACGCCCGCATCGCCTCGTCGGCCGCCTCCCAACCCCCTTTGTAAACCGCTTCATGCTGATCCGGCTCGGCCGCCGACTTCTGCTGCAAGCCCTGGATCAACACCTTCCGCAACTCGTGCGCCAGCCGATACTCGGTGAAGGCGTTCTCGTCGGGAGGAATGTCGACGACAAACGCCGCCACGTCGAACGGCTCGGCCATCGCCGGGACCGCCGACAGAAAGACGGCCCGCACGCAGAACGGCAGCAACGCCAGCATCAACACCACGACCAGGCCCCACACCCTCCACGACCAGTTCCACGGCTTCCACCAGGCGGGATGAACTTCTTCGGACATTGTGATTCCTTCGCTTCAGTTTGAGTTGGACGAGGAGAACTACTTCAACAGGAAACCGACATCGGCAGTACGGCGCTCTCCGGTCTCGACCGCACCATCATCGTCGTTGCCGTCCTCGGCCGCGCTCCAGACGACGGCGTTCGTGGTTGAGTCGCGTCGATAGCCGATGCGTCCGCCGTTGCGATTGCACGGGTCGAGTGGCACGGCTTCCAGATACTGTGGCACCAGGGCGTCGAGGCTCTCGGGGAACTCGCCCTTGTCGCGTCGATACGCCTGCGCCGCGAGCATGACCTCCAGCGTGGCCTGTCTTCCACGGAATCGGAGGAAGGCGTTGTCGACCTGCTTCGTCGCGGGGAGCAGCATCCTGGCGAGGATCGATGTTTTCACGCCGCGATCAATCCCGTTCGCGTCGAGCTCTCCAGGAGCGAGTGTCAGGGCCGGATCGTTGTCGAACAGCATCGCCAGGCCGGAACCGACCAGTTTGCGGCGCTCGGCCAGCGGCTTGTCGATTTCGCGAGTCTGGTTGGCCACGATTTGACGCGCGATGCGGACTGTCAGTTCCGGTTCGCCCACCATCCACATGAATCCGCGTGCGACCGAGGCAGGCATGAGTTTGTCATCGAGCGGTCCTCCGAGAACCGGTCCGATCACACTCGACCAATCGGATCGCGCCAACGAATTCCGCATGCAGAGGTATTCGGTCCGCAGCATGTTCGACTCCGACTCGTACAGCGCGAAGTCGGCCTTGACGTTGGCGAGGCTGGCTCGCAGTTGATCGGCCGTCACGGCGGGATGCTCAGCCCAGCGCTTCATTCCGTCGGCCGACATGGCATGCATTACGGTGGCGTTCAACCCGATAATCAACGGACCTCGACGCAACGCATGGCCCCCGCTGCGATACACCGCACGAGCCAGCTTCCACGCCTCTTCGACATCCCCCTCATGCAGGCACCGCATCTGGTCGACCAGCGCCAACCGCGTGAAGTGCCGCAGTAACTGACTCGCATCCAGCGTCGTGGCAAACGTCATCGTGGCGGGAGACACGTCGAGTGCCCGCTCCTTCTCGGTCCCTCGCCGCCAGACGGCCAGCGCCGGTCGATTTTCATCGACCGAAGCCCGCATCGCCTCGTCGGCCGCCTCCCAACCTCCCTGGTAGACCTCGTCGTAGTTGGACGGTTGCACCGCCGATCGCTGCGCCCGAGCCTGCGCCAATGACTGCACCAATTGTTGTGCCTGCCGGTACTCGGTGAAGGCATTCTCGGCGGGAGGGATCTCGTCACCGACAAACGCCGCCACATCGAACGGCTCCGCCATCGCAGGGACACTCGACAGAAAGACCGCTCGCACCACGAACGGCAGAAACGCCAGCATCAGGACCACGGCGAGGCACCAGACCCGCCATGACCAATTCCACGGCTTCCACCACGCGGGATGAGTTTCTTCAGACATCGCACACCCTTCCTCAGACAAAATGCCTTCCCCTGTTTTGCAGCATATCCGAGCGGTCGAGTAGATTGCCACCCGCAATTCCGACCGCGCCTCCTTCAGCCTGAATTGTTCATGCCATCCACCACGACTTCGCAGCCGACTCAACCCGTCCTCATTCTCGGCGGCGGCATTCACGGGGCAGCGGTGGCTCGCGAGTTGGCGTTGAACGGCGTACCGGTGGTGCTGGTCGATGCGAACGACCTCGCGGCGGGAGCGACCTCGAAATCATCGCGGTTGATTCACGGCGGGTTGAGATACCTCGAATACGGCGACGTCGGGTTGGTGCGTGAGTCGCTGATCGAGCGGCGGCGACTGCTCGACCTCGCGCCGCATCTGGTTCGCCCACTGAGGCTGTTCGTCCCGACGACGCAGCGCTGGTCGGGATTGCTCCGCTCGGCGCTCGGCTTCTTCAAACTGGCGCGGACCCGGCTGGGACGCTGGCTGTTGAGCCGTTCCGAACGGCGTGCCCCGCGCGGCTACTGGCCCGTGCGGATCGGGCTGTGGATGTACGACCTGTTCTCCTGGGGCGACGGGCTGCCGAAGAGCCGCGGGGGGAGTCGAGAGACGAGAGACGAGAGTCGAGAGTCAATCGAAGTCACCTGTGAAGCGATTCCTTCTGGCGCTCGACTCTCGTCTCTCCACTCTCGTCCTGCCGTCGATCCGGAGCGCTACCGCTGGATGGCCGAGTACTCCGACGCGCAGATGCTCTACCCCGAACGCTGCGTCTTCGCGCTGCTGGCCGAAGCGGAGCGGGCGGCTCAAGAACGGGGAGTCCTGTTTCGAATGGTGCCCCATGCGCAGTTGGAGTGGCGCGGTGCGGCTGTTCAGATCGTCGAGTGTCTGGTCCCCT
>JANODP010000113.1:0-2269 GCA_031412755.1 Schlesneria sp.
CAGTGGCGGTGGGCCTCGAAGACTCGACCCACCCTACA
Source organism: Schlesneria sp. (assembly GCA_031412755.1). Lineage (GTDB taxonomy): Bacteria > Planctomycetota > Planctomycetia > Planctomycetales > Planctomycetaceae > Schlesneria. The sequence goes on from JANODP010000113.1 coordinate 39, forward strand.
AATCAAGGACCACTATGGGCCGAGTGCCTCGCGGCTGGCTCGGCCTTCTTCCAGCAGTTGTTTCAGGACATCGGCGTTGCCCAGCTTGAGGGCTGTGCGGAACGATTCCAGCCGATGCTGCACGTCATCGATCCCGGCGACGACGTGCGCGACGTTGTTCAGCAGGATGCCGCTCCACAAGGCGGGATCGCCCGCAGCGACTCGCGTGGTGTCGCGGAAGCCGGTGCCGGTGAGCGGGCGGTTTTTCGGTGAGAGTGTGGCCGCCAGGGAGGACGCGACGACATGTGGCAGGTGGCTGGTCATGGCCAGCGCGCGGTCGTGGTCGTCGGGCGTCATCGTGACCGTTTTCATGCCGACCGACAGCCAGAACTGTTCGAGCCGATGAACTCGACCTGCGTCGGCATCGGCGGGTGGGGTGAGTACGCAGACTTTGCCCTCGAACAGGTTCGCATCGGCCGCTTCAAAACCCTGACGGTGCGAACCGGCAATCGGATGGGCTCCGATGAAGTTCGGGACGTTGGCCAGCGTCTCACAGATCGGGCCTTTAACACTTCCGGCGTCGGTGAGGAGAAGTGACGAGTTGCGAGTGACGAGTGACGAGTCAGATGCGAATGCAACGAGGGCCGCGCGGACGCCCTCGGCCACCCGCTCGACGGGCGTGCAGAAGACGATCAGGTTCGCGCGACGAGCCACTTCCGCGAGGTCGGTGGAACCTTCGTCGATGAGGCCCGCTTTTCGAGCGGCCTCCAATCGCGAGGCGTCTCGCCCAACTCCAATCACGCGCCGCGCGACCTTTCGCTGACGCAGGGCCGCCGCCAATGAGCCGCCAATCAGACCGACGCCGACGATGGCGACGGTCTCTTCCAACGGCGGCGAAGGTGGCGGCTTGGGCATGGGGGCCGGATTGTAGTCGGCACTCATGACGAACTGAATCGAGCGGCGATCACATCAGCCGTTCGATGGGGGTTCCCGAACAGTACTTCATCGGACGGCCGATGGGAGTGATGATTTCCTTGGCGTAGTCGATGCCGAGGGAATGCAGAACCGTGGCATAGAGGTCGGCGACTTCGATGGGGTCGGTGGGCATTTTCTTCTCGCCCGTCGGGTCGGTTTCGCCGAGCAACAGGCCGCTCTTCAGGCCACCGCCGCCGATCAGACACGAAAAACCGTTCGGCCAGTGGTCGCGACCTCCCGCCGGATTGATGTTCGGGGTCCGCCCGAACTCGCCGATCACGAGGACGACCGTCGATTGCAGGAGATCCCGTTCGGCGAGGTCTTTCAGGAGCGAGGCCAGTCCGGGATCGAGATCCTTCGCGCGGTTGGTGTGAGCTTCGAGATTGCGGGCGTGCGAATCGAAGCCGTCCAGCGCGACTTCAATCGAGCGGACGCCCTCTTCCAGCAGACGCCTCGCGACGAGGCAGCCCTTCCCGAACTGGCTGTCTCCATAGGCCGCCTTGATCGCGGCGGGTTCGTCTTTGAAATCGAAGGCCCGGAGTTGCTTGGAACTCATCATGCGCAGGGCGGCGTCGATGGTGTGCTGATGCAGGGTCTGATCGACCTTCGTGCTGCGGTTCACTCGGAATGACTTCGAGACGACTTCAAGGTTCTTCAGCCGTCGATCCTGCCGGTCGCCTTCGACGTTGGGCCGCAGGTTCTGGCCGTTCTCGCCGGGGCTGAAGATGCGGTAGGCGTCGTAGCGGTCGCCGAGGAATCCGCCGCGCGGCGGGAAGTTGCTGTCTCCCAGCGAGATGAACTGCGGAATCTCCACGCGGTCATCGGGCAACTCGTGAGTTGCGATCGCCCCGATGCTCGGATGAACGAGCGTCGGTTCGGGACGGTATCCCGTCTTGAGCATGTACGCCCCTCGCTCGTGATCCCCTTCTTTTGACATCATTGACCGGATGACCGACAGATGGTGAAGCTGCTCGGCCATCTGCGGGTAGAGGTCGGCAATCTGCACCTCGGGGATCGAGGTCTTGATGGCGCCCACTCCGTCGCTGCCGCCGCCAATCTTCGTGCCGGGATGCGGGTCCCACGTTTCGAGCTGGCTCGCCCCACCGCCGAGCCAGATGGTGAGGAACGACTTCGGCCGGTCGGAACCACGTCGTTCGGCGGCCCTCAGTTCGAGACCGGGTACGGCGAACGAGAGGCCCAGCGATGAGGCGGCGAAGCGTAAGAAGTCGCGACGGGTTGGTGTCATGGCTGGTTCCAATCTTTCTTTCGGAGCGGGG
>JANODP010000114.1:0-4479 GCA_031412755.1 Schlesneria sp.
CCCGTCGCGGGCCGGGGTCTGCCCCCGCATAATTCTCAATTGGGGTGTGCCGGTTCCCCTTGACAACCCGCGCGCGCCCCCCCATTTCTGAATCCGGCGGTGCCGGACCCCTTGCTTGGCACGGTGGCCCATCGCATGGGCGACCTCGGCTATTTCGACGGGCAGGGCCGGCTCTGGTTCTGCGGTCGCAAGTCGCATCGCGTGGTGACGCCCGAACGCACGTACTTCACCGAGCCGGTCGAAGGGATCTTCAACTCGCACCCGCACGTTTTCCGCTCGGCCCTCGTCGGTGTCATGCGACGCGGCGCGATGCAACCGGTCCTCTGCGTGGAACGTGAAGCGGGCGCTCGTCAGGAATCGAAGGCCAGGCTGACGGAGGAACTGCTCGCGCTGGGAGCGCGGTACGAGACCTCGCGACCGATTCAGGTCATCCTGTTCCACGACGCCTTTCCGGTCGACATCCGGCACAATTCCAAAATCTTCCGCGAGAAACTGGCCGTCTGGGCCGAGAAGCGGATGAAATGACGAGCGGCTCCGAGTGCCGAGTGTGCCGCGGTTTCAGTTCGACTTGAACGGCTTCGGGATTCCTTTGCCCGCGCCGCTGGAGCCGCTCTTTCCCGACCGGCCTCGTTTGCCTTTCCCCTTCCGCTGGGGAGTGCCCGCCGAGTTGTCGTCGTCGAGCGTGACCAGTTGGCCCATCTGCTTCTTGAGTTGCAGGATGCGGTCTCTCAGTTTGGCGGCCCGTTCAAATTCGAGGGCCTCGGCGGCGGTGAGCATTTCGGCTTCGAGTTCGTTCAGGTACTCCTGCGTCACATACTGGTTCTCGCTCTTCACACCGGCCGCCTGTTGGACGATCCGCTTCGCCTCGACCTCCTCTTCGATGCCGCGTTTGATTGCCTTGATGATCGTCTCGGGCGTGATGCCGTGCGTCTCGTTGTATTCGAGCTGAATCGCGCGGCGGCGGTTGGTCTCGTCGATCGCCTGTTGCATGCTGTCGGTGACCTTGTCCGCGTACAGCACGACCTCGGCGTTCACGTTGCGGGCCGAGCGGCCGATCGTCTGCGTGAGGCTGGTCGCACTGCGCAAAAAACCCTCCTTGTCGGCATCGAGGATTGCGACGAGCGACACTTCGGGCAGGTCCAGTCCTTCGCGCAGCAGGTTGACGCCGATCACCGCGTCGTGCTTTCCCTCGCGCAGCTCGCGCAAGACTTCGACCCGCTCGAAGGCGTCGAGTTCCGAGTGCAGCCACGCGCACTTGATCCCTTGCTCGGTGAGGTACGTCGTCAGGTCTTCCGACAACCGTTTGGTGAGGGCTGTCACCAGCGTCCGCTCCCCCTTCGCGGTCCGGAGGCGAATCTGCTCCTCCAAATGTTGAACCTGTCCCCGCGCAGGATGGATGTGAATCAGCGGATCAATCAAACCTGTCGGGCGGATGACCTGCTGCACGATCTCGCCGCCCGACTGCTCCAGTTCCCAGTCGGCGGGCGTGGCCGAGACGAACACCGTCTGATGCCGCCGCGCGTTCCACTCCTCGAACTTGAGTGGCCGGTTGTCGAGGGCCATCGGCAACCGAAAGCCGTGTTCGACGAGCGTCGTCTTCCGCGCGTGGTCGCCGTTGTACATCGCCCTGATCTGCGGGACGGTGACGTGTGATTCGTCGATGAACAGCAGATAGTCTTCGGGAAAGAAATCGAGCAGCGTGTAGGGGGGCTCGCCCGGCTTGCGGCCCGACAGCGCGCGGCTGTAGTTCTCGATGCCGGGACAGAACCCGACCTCGCGCAGCAGTTCGAGATCGTGCCGCGTGCGGGCGTTCAGCCGCTGAGCCTCCAGCAACTTTCCTTCATTGCGGAACTTTTCGAGCTGCTCGTTGAGCTCCGATTCAATCTCCTCGCACGCCGCCGAGACGCGGTCCTCGGGCAGCACATAGTGCTTGGCCGGATAGATGTAGGCGTCGTCGAGCCGCTTCGTTTCCGAGCCGGTCAGCGGTTCGATGATCGACAGTTTTTCAATCTCGTCGCCCCAGAGTTCGATCCGGAACGCGGTCTCCTCATACGCGGGCCAGACCTCGACGACATCGCCCCGGACGCGGAAGTTGCCCCGCTGCGGCGCGATGTCGTTGCGCGAGTAATGAATGTCGCACAGCTTCCGCAGCAGATCGTCGCGATCGATCGATTCGCCGACGCGCAGCGGGATCATCATTTCGAGATAGTCCTTCGGCGAACCGAGGCCGTAGATGCACGACACGCTCGCCACGACGATCGTGTCGCGGCGGCTGACGAGGGCGCTGGTGGCCAGCAGCCGCAGCCGGTCGATCTCCTCGTTGATCGACGAATCCTTCTCGATGTAGATGTCGCGCTGCGGGATGTACGCCTCGGGCTGGTAGTAGTCGTAGTAACTGACGAAGTACGAGACCGCGTTGTGCGGAAAGAACTCGCGGAATTCGGAGTAGAGCTGCGCGGCGAGCGTCTTGTTGTGCGAAAGAATCAGCGCCGGCCGTCGCATCTGCTGAATGATGTTGGCCATCGTGAACGTCTTGCCCGAGCCGGTCACGCCGAGCAGCACTTGATCCCGCTTCTGCTCGCGAATGCCGCTGACCAGTTTCGCAATCGCCGTGGGTTGATCGCCACCCGGCTGAAACTCGGAGGAGATCTGAAACTCGGGCATGGTGTCTCGTGTCGGAATGCGCGGGAACGGGCAGGAATCGTGGCCGCGAGATTACTGCCTCGCCGGTCCCTCCGGTAGGCCAGGATCTGATCGTGCCCGACGCTCTCGCACCCGACGCCGCGATTCACTTCTTGGCGATGGGCGGTTGCTCGCTGATGCAGTAGAGGGCCGAGCTCGACCGGAGGAAGAGGTCTCCGTCGCTGATGGCGGGGGTCGAGTTGAAGATGCTCTCGTCCGACTCGGGGGAGACGCGGTTCACGGCGAGGATCTTGAATTCCTCACCCAGTTGAATGACGTAGATTTCTCCAGATCGACTTGTGAAGTACATCTTGCCGTGAGCGACGACGGGCGATGCATAGTCCTGGCCGCCTCGACCTCCACCACCAAACCCGCCGCCACCAAATCCGCCACCGCCGAAACCGCCACCGAAACCGCCGCCCGGTCCGCGACGGCCTCCCGGGGGACGTTGCTCGGCGGGGGGAGCAGCCTCCGCGCCTCCCGCCGCTTCTTTTAGTCGCGCTTGATAAACTCGCTTGCCGGTCTTGGCGTCGATGCAGTTGGCGACGCGGTCGGTGACCCAGTACAGGCGGCCCTCGTGATAGACCGGCGTGCTGATGCGGCCGCGGTCTCGCCCCGACCAGACGACGTGAGTCTTCGTGACGTCATCGGTTCCTCCCGCGCGCACGGCGATGGAACCGCCGCTGCGGCCCTCGATGGCGTAGACCACTCCGTCGTGAGCAATCACGCTGGAACACATCGAGTCGCTCTCGGCCGCCAGGCAGTACCAGCGCAGCTTGCCGGTCTCGGGATTGAAGCCCCAGATTTCGTAGGGGACACCGATGACCAGATCGGTCCGGTCCTTGTCGACTTCCACGAGGATCGGCGTGCCCCACATGCTGCCGAGTCCGTCGGCGGGCTGCTTCCAGACTTCCTGGCCCGTCTGTTTGTCGAGGGCCAGGATGGTGCGGCTCTCGATCGACGCGGTCACGATCACGAGGTTCTTGTACAGAATCGGACTCGACGCCGTCCCCCAGCCGCGCGGGTCGGAGCTTTTGCCGACCTTGGTCTGCCACAGCGTCTTGCCGTCCATGTCGAACGCGACGACCCCCGTCTTGCCGAAGAAGGCGTAGATGTGCTCGCCATCGGAGACCGGCGTGTGCGACGCATAGCCGTTCTCGGTGAACATCCCTCGGTACTGGTCTTCGGGCAGCACGGGATCGATCGTCGTCGTCCACAGCTTGTCTCCCGACTTGCGATCGACGCAGACCAGGTGGAACTTGAGATCCGTCTGCTTGGCATCGCGAGCCGTCGGCGTGCCATAGCCCGACCAGCACGTCACGAGCACCCTGTTCCCGACGACGATCGGACACGAGAGGCCCGGTCCGGGAAGCTCGAACTTCCACTTGAGGTTCTTCGCGCCGCTCCACTCCGTCGGCGGAGCCTTTTCGTCGAGCGAGACTCCCGCACCGTTCGGCCCGCGAAACCGCAGCCAGTCGCCGCCCGACGCGGGTGCGGTGAGACTCGACCCAAACGCCAGCACCGAAGTCGCGAGCAACACACCGAGGCGGTGAGAGAGAATCATCAGGCAGTCCTTTTTCTGAGAGAGAGTCCAATTTCTGAGAGAAGATCAAAACTCGGGATTGGAATCGGGAGAGAGTACGGCAGATCACGACGAAAACGTCGCCGATGCCAGCCTGTCATGCGAGCCGAGATGTTACCTGTTGAAGATGAAGCCAAACTGAATTGGCCGACAAGCTGGGACGGGTGCAGTCGCTAATTGGTGGTCTTCTTCCTGTCCCCTCTCCTCCGTCTTCG
>JANODP010000115.1:0-21370 GCA_031412755.1 Schlesneria sp.
TGCAGAGCGAAGAGTCGGAACTGGACGGGGAAGTGTGCCGATCCTGCAAACCACGGTGTCGTTCTTAAAACAGTGTCGTTCTTAAAACGGCGCCACATACCTGACAGCCATTCTCGGACGTAGTAAATGCACAGCCCCTTACGTCATGCCATGCCTTGATGCTGGAACGGAAGTTCACCGGGTTTCAGCATGGCCCGATGACGACGTCCCTGCCGAACCCTGATCGCCGGTCATGCAGGAGTGGCGAGGACACGATTCGTCCTACAGAGATTGGCTAGATGTCGGCCAGCATTGTTGAAACAGGGGGTTGATTTGTCGCCCCGCCAGAAGTATCGTTTTGCCGCACGTCGCGTTTCCATTCAATTCCCCTCAGGAGACTCGTCACATGGCAACACTCGCCAGCTTGGAAGAGATTGAACTTGCGGAACTGGCAATCGCGGTCGATGACACGCGAGATCCCACCGATCCCTTCAAGATGCCACCCCTTCTGCGAACGGCACTCGAAGCGGCGCTCGCTGCCCTGAAGGCGGCAGACTCGCTCACGATCCAGTCGGACGGGGGCCGAGCCTTGGCGTCATTCAATCTCCGGACCGCGCTCGATCAACTCAGGATTCTGCTGCGCGACGGATACAACTATCTGCAGGGTCTCGGCACGTACCAGATCACCGACGGCCAGCGGCTGGCGGTGATGACCGCGTATGGGTGGGAGAGCGGTCAGATCGGCATTTTCACCGACGCGCGGATCGAATCGCTGGCCAATGAAGCGGCCGCTGCGACACCGACAATCACCGACCCGGTCCATCGCTATCCGATGCAGTTGCGGATTCTCATCGCGGCGCAACTGGCCATCGTCAACGCGAACCAACCGATCGCCACGGGAGGCGTCTCCCAGATCGCGACCGCGGAGAGAAACACGGCGCTCGACCTGTTGTCGATCCTCAACAGCCGCGTCCGCTTCTTCTACTGCTGCGCGAGCAACGATCTGGACAAGACCCCCGAGTTGGCCCGGATCGGCCGTCAGCCTCGCCGCGACCCGGGCGATGCCACGCCTCCTCCGCCCGCTCCCGGCCCCGCCGGCACTGTCATCTTCGATGCCATCGCCCTGACACTGACTCTTCCCGCCATGCCCGAACATGCGCAGGGCCTGCACGCGTTCCGCCGAGCCCCGGGAGGCGTCGCCGAACTCTGCGGCACCTCGCCCACCACTACGGTCTCCGTCGTCGGTCTCAGCCCCCTGACCCCCGGCGTCACCTACGAATTCTGGGTCGTCGGCCACAACGGCCAGGGCGACGGCCCGGAAAGCAACCACATCACACACGTCGCGACGTGAACGCCGCAGTATTCTTCTCGTTCCCAAGCTCTTTTTTTTGGAATGCCCGTTCGCCGAGTTCCAACTTGGTATGACGTCTATTGTGAGAGTGAACTTCCCCTACACCACCGGACAAGAAAATGGCCCTTCTAATCGAAGCCGAGCAATTCGCCGACAATGTGCGAGACATTCCAGAGTTTGCAAATTTCTCACTTCCTGGCGTGCGTGATCGGGTGGCAGAGCTACTTGGCCTGATCGGCCGCAGTGAAGGCATCTTTGCAACTTACACGAAGCACGACATTTCTCATATCGACATGATGCTTAAAATGCTGAAGTGGTTGATTCCGCAGTCAACAACCGAAAAGATGACTTCCGCTGATTGGCTACTAATCGTATTGGCAATTTACCTCCATGACTTGGGTCTATTGGTAACCTCTGAAGAATATGAGAAACGAGGCACTAATCCAGACTTTCGAAAATGGTTCGAATCACTCGATAAGACCTTGGAAGGAAAAGAGTACCTCGCACGAACGAATCGAATGACGGCGAGTCAAAAGGACAAATTCTTCTTTCAAGAATTCGTCCGCATGGGACATGCGGCGCGGATTCGTGAATGGGTTACCGGACGTCATTCCAGAAAATGGGGAGCGGCAGTTAAGCCGATCGCAGACGCGATTACCCATCTCCTTGAACCGCTTCCGAATCGCTTTCGGCAATACTTAGGCGATGTATGCGAAAGTCATCACGCCAACGACCTCGATCGAATCGACAAATATCCGCTAAACGCACCGTGCGCGAGCGATGACGCAGCTGTTGTAAACGTACAGTACGCAGCAATACTCCTTCGTACGGCAGACCTGCTCCACGTGACTCAAGATCGCACGCCATCGATCATGTACCAATTGTTGCGATTGTCCGATCCGAAAGGTGTCGATGAATGGGACAAGCAGCTTGGGACATTCTCTGTCCGACCAAAGAAGCGTGAGATCGATATTACCAACCCCGATTCCATGGTCATTCAAATCAGTGCCGATTTTACGGAAGAACGACCGCTATTCGCCCTCCAAGAATATATCACTTATGCGAATAACCAAATCACTCAATCCAAGCGATGGACTGACAAGAGCCAACAAGATACCGATGCGCGTCGCTACATCTTCCCATGGTATAGTGTTCGCGGTGACGTGAGACTCGAAGGTGTGCCGCCAAGGCCGTTGAAATTCGAACTCGACCGTGGCCGCCTATTAGATCTATTGGTTGGACATACAATCTACAATGATCCGACCGTTGCAATTCGCGAGTTATTGCAGAATGGCATCGATGCTGTTCGTTACCAGCATCATCTTGCGTGTCGCGATGCACGTGCCGTAGGACGTGAACTACCAGCGATTGGAAAGGTGAGCATTCGTTGGAATCCAAAGGAACACACGCTCACGATTGACGACGATGGTGTTGGGATGGACGAAGACATTATTAAGCACCACTTGATGACCGTTGGTGTGTCATTCTATAACACGCCCCAATTCGAGGCCGAGCACTCTGACTTTTCACCTATTTCACGCTTCGGCATCGGAATCCTCACTTGTTTCATGGTCTCCGATGACATCGAAATCGTGACATGTCGGGGTGACAAGGGCTTCCGTATCAGAATGACTTCCGTTCATGCAGACTACTTGCTCCGCGAACTGCCATCGGAGGATGAGAAGTTACTCGGGCTCGCTCCTCATGGATCACGAGTTACTCTGCGTCTGCGTGAAACTATCGATTTCTCAGCAAAGTCAGTCGGTGATATCGTTCGCTATTGGGTGATCCTCCCTGCATGCTCGGTCGAGTACATCGAAGAGGGAAGGAAGCCGGAAAAAATCGGCTACACCAGTACTCAGGAGGCATTGCGGGAATTCAATGCCCACGCTTCTGAGACGGCATTATCGACACACGAGGGGTGGCAACGAGCGACGGATATTGTGGTGAAGACGCGATATGGGGCGGACATTTCTGGTAACGATCTCCTCCATTCGAGCTACGAACTCGCATTTGCGGTTGATAATTCGTGGAAGTTGGAACGCAGCTTTGCGCCGTCTACTAAGAATCAAGACGCGGCAGTCTGCATAGAGGGAATTCGAGTTGCGGATGCCCTTCCTTGGTGCAGAAGCGATGGATTCAGTGCATTACTTGCCGTCAGTGGTGATCGACGGTTCCGAACGACGGTTTCACGATCGGGATTGGAGAAGGATGACGAATTTGAAAGAGTTGGGCTACAATGTTTTGAGATGCTTTTCGACCATATCAAGGATGAGGTGACGCGAATCGCCAACCAACCTGGAAAACCGTTTTCCCAAGCTTCGTCCGCTGCGAAATGGTTGTATTCGCGACTGCAAGAATTCTCGAATAAGTCTGCTTGCTATGATCATTTAGATAGAATGTATAATGAACTGCCGTCGATGGTGATCGAGCGATTTAGCGAGAGTAGTCGAAGTGAGGCGCCAACGACACGAGCAATGGTGAGCCGTCGCGATCTTCAGAATGAGTCTTCTGGTTTTTGGACAGTTGAATCGCGTTTGGTCGATTCATTGGGGACAATCTCTCGTGATTTGGGTCGCGAGTTAAGCCTTAATGAATTTCTTGCCGCGCTTGCACCGGAGTCGAAACATCTTCAATTCTCTCCCCTTGTGCTGGATGCTCATCAATTTGTTGGCGCCGTGACACGTTCGCATTCCGTCGACAAAGTCCAATTCAGTCGACATCACCAGCAAACGGCAATCCATTGGAGTCGTGATCTGGTCCCATCTGTTCCATTGTCTTTAAATCCACAAGAACTCTTTCGTGAAACTCCGTATGCGATATCACATGGATGGTCTACACAGCGAGCTGGAGATATTGTGTCTAGAGAGTATTATGGTGGGCGGGCCGCTTTTCCAGAAATAAAGTTCATGGAATCGCAGATTGTGGGCGACGACCAGAAAGTGCAGGTTGTGATCAGTAGGATGGGGCGATTTATACAGTCGGCGAGCGAGGGTATAGAAACTTGGAAGGTCATTCGACGCGCTGTCTTAGATATGGCGAAAAAAGACCCGGCTAGCGATCGGCTTTTTGATACGTATTCAGCCGCTCTGGCGTTCGCCCGTTCGCTCGGAGTTTGCGGTCGCGATGCAGGGGTTTTCAAATCTTGGACGAATTATGTGGATACGCTCCGAGACGCCATCGCCGATGCAGGTCTTGCAGTCAATCTTCCTGATGAATTGCGTGAACGACAAAGTGAACACGTCTTTAACGCCTCTTCCTACTGGCGGAATTGGGACTGAGGCGAATTATTTGCTGGCCTGGGCTGCGTGGCTGGGGTCGAGCGCTTTGTCCGCCCACTGTAACGTCCATGTTCGAGCCGTCATGAGCTTGCCCGGGTCCGGGGGCGGCGACGCACCGACTCCAGCCACACGCTTACATTTCGGTGGCTGTCGGTTTGTCAGTTTTTGACGGGTAAAAGAAGTGGCGGTCGGGTGCTGCGGGGGTTTGCGACGGTCGGCGGACGCAAAAATGCGGTCGGAAACGACCGATGGAGCGGCGAGAGGGGCTGTCGACGTAAGTGGTCGAATCGCAAAAAGGGTGTTTTGACGTAAACCATTGTCGGGAATCAGAAAACCTGGGTTAAAAATGGTGCCGAAGCGTTGCGGCGGCTCCGTCGGACGGTTCAGATCAATGACAAAGCATTCGTTTGGCTCCGTCAACCCTCCAACGGCGCTGAACGAGTGCTTTGTTGTTTATGTGAACCGGTTCAGATCAGTGACAAAGCATTCGTTTGGCACTTTTAACCCTCCGACGGAGGCAAACGAATGCTTTGTCGTTGATCTGAAAGGGTTCAGCGGGGCGGCGCAACGCTGTTTTGCGACCACTTACGTCGATTGGGAGCCGCCGCAGCGATAGTTTTTCGGGGTCAACCGGAGCCCGAGAAGTGCCTCGATGGCGCGTCGGCATCTCTGTCCGTCGCTGCCTGGCAAAAGATCGGCACCGTGACGCTTCGACGGGCGGAAGCGTGACCACGATTGGTCGGCCGGGCATTGTTTCCGGGGCTGGCGGAGTGGTCCGGTTGCGGCTTTGGGTGTTCGTGTGCTTGGGGGGAGCGGCAACCCGCTTGGCGACACGAATTCCTCGTCACGGAATTCGGAGTTGCCGGATGGAGGCCTGTGCGGGGTCAGACCTTCAGTCCTGCGATCGGGTCGCCGTGGTAGACGTGGTGGGGACGGTCGAGGGGGTCTTTCCAGACGAGGGTTCGGGGTAGGCCGAGCGATTCGTAGATGGTGGCGGCCATGTTTTCGGGGGTTTGCGGGTCGGACTTTGGGTAGGCTCCGATGCGGTCGGAGGCGCCGATCACGGTGCCGCCGCGGACTCCTCCCCCGGCGAAGAGGACCGTTTGGACGGCTCCCCAATGGTCGCGGCCGGGGAGTTTGTCCTTGGCTCCAAAGACGCGCGGCGTGCGGCCGAATTCACCGGCCATCACGATCAGCGTGTCGTCGAGCAGGCCCCGTTCGGAAAGATCATCGATCAGTGCCGAGACGGCCCGGTCGGTCGGCGGCAGCAGGAAATTCGAGAGGTTGCGAAACGCCGACTCGTGCGTGTCCCACGATTCGTTGTTGCCCAGGTTGACCTGCACGAGGCTCACGCCCGCCTCGACCAACTGCCTCGCCATGAGCAGTGACCAGCCGAAGGAATTGCGGCCGTATCGATCCTGAAGTTTTTCGTCGGCGGCATGGACGTCGACGGCGCGATGCACGCCGCCGTCCAGCAGCATCGAAACGGCCTTCTGCCGATGCCGGTCGAATTCGCGGACGTGGGCGGCCCGGTCGAGTTCCTGCCGCTGCTGCTCGATCGATTCCAGCAGCCGGACGCGCGATTGAAACTGGTCGCTCAACATTCCCTGGGCGAGCTGCAACTTCGGGGCTTCGAAGCGGTAGCCGGCCAGCGTCATTTTCCCTTCCGAACGCTGAAAGCCGTATTCGGGGAACGCGCCGTGAATGTACTTCGTGTCGCGGTACTGGCTGGCTTCGATGAACCACGGATCGAACTTCGGTCCCATCTCTCCCGCGAACTGTCCGGGAATCGTGCGGCCGGTGACGTGGACCAGCTTTTCGGGCAGCACGGCGGCCGGAGGGAGGTTGTTCCGCGGCGGCATCACCCCCGCCACGACCGAGGCCAGGGCGGGAAAGTCCATCGGCGTCGGTTTGTTGCTGCTGAATCCGACCGGCGTCGGCGTGCGCCCCGTGAGCATCACGTGATGTCCGATGGAATGCTCGTTGTACGGATGGGTGAGCGACCGCACGACGGCCCATTGGTCGCTGCGGGCGGCCAGCCTCGGCAGGTGCTCGCAGACGAAGAGGCCGGGCGTGCGCGTCTCGATCGGAGCGAACTCGCCCCGAATGTCGGCCGGAGCCTCGGGCTTCGGATCGAAGCTGTCGTGCTGAGCCAGTCCGCCCGACAGAAAGATATAGATGACCGACTTCGCCCGTCCGATCGGCCACGACGAAGAGTTCTCCGCGGCCAAAGCTCGCAATCCCGCCACATGATTCAGGCCCAGGCCCAACAGGCCAACCGAACCGACCTGCACGGCGGTCCGCCGCAGGACGCGTGGATGAGCGAAGGGTCGTTGCTGCCGAGTCATTTGCATGGCTCTCCAGGAAACCGAGCGATCGGGTGTTTCTCAGATCGAGTCAGCCGGGGCGACAATCTAACACAGAGGATGCATCCCTGAAAACAGGGCGCGGCCTGGGGTTCCGGATTCCAAGTCGTGGCGGGCAACCGCGCCTGCGGTTCGACGGTCAGGAAGGTTGCTGGCCGGCAGGCGAGGAGGTTGCTGATCGTTTGGTGGCTGAGTGGGGCCAACTCACGGATCAAATCTCGCCCCGCGCAGGGGATGTTTCGGGCGGTCACTTTTCGGGGCGCGGTTCTCCCGGTAACCTGTTGCCCGCGCCAAGTTCTTGATCGCTCTCCGCAGCCCATCCAATGTGGAGGCTGCCGCGAGACGAGACCCCATACAGAGACAGAGAAGACTGTCGGGAGAATCCGCAATGCCTTTGGTTCCGCTTCGCACCGTGCTCGACCATGCCGCCGAAAACAACTACGGCGTGGCGGCGTTCAACGTCAACAACATGGAACAGATTCAGGCGATCATGGAGGCGGCGAAGGAGACCGATTCGCCCTGCATCGTGCAGGCGTCTCGCGGGGCGCGGTCGTACTCGCAGGACAACTATCTCCGTCACCTGATGCTGGCGGCCGTGGAGTTGTATCCGCAGATTCCGATCGTCATGCACCAGGATCACGGCAACAGCCCGTCGACGTGCATGAGCGCGATCAAGTATGGCTTCACCTCGGTGATGATGGACGGTTCGCTCGGCGAGGACGGCAAGACGCCGGCCGACTACGACTACAACGTCGCCGTGACGTCCGAGGTCGTCAAGGTGGCTCACATGTTCAACGTGTCGGTCGAGGGGGAATTGGGCTGCCTCGGGCGACTCGACACCGGCGAGGGGGAGGCCGAAGACGGTCACGGGGCCTCGGGCAAACTCTCGCACGATCAACTGCTGACCGATCCGGAAGAGGCCGAGCGGTTCGTCGCGGCCACGAAGGTCGATGCCCTCGCGGTGGCGATCGGCACCAGCCACGGAGCCTACAAGTTCGACGCGAAGCCGACCGGCGAAGTCCTCGCCATGAAGCGGATCGAAGAGATTCACCGGCGTCTGCCGAACACGCACCTCGTGATGCACGGCAGTTCGTCGGTGCCGCAGGACCTTCAGGACATCATCAACAAGTTCGGCGGCAAGATGAAGCAGACGTTCGGCGTCCCCGTCGAGGAGATTCAGCGCGGGATCAAATCGGGCGTGCGCAAGATCAACGTCGATACCGACTGCCGCATGGCGATCACCGGTGCGATCCGCAAGGTGCTGCAACTGGAGCCGGACAAGTTCGATCCGCGCGACTACCTGAAGCCGGCCCGCGAAGCGATGAAGCAGGTCTGCATCGCCCGCATGATCTCGTTCGGCCAGGCGGGCAACGCCAGCAAGCTGATCGCATCGGGTCGCGCGAAGTAACTGTGGTCGAGACGTTCCGCCGTCAGCGGCACGGCTGGAAACAAGAGGCGGCTCCGATCAGAACATGTGATCGGAGCCGTTTCGTTTGTTCATCGAGTGATGGTCGTGAGAACCTAAATTCGGGTTGTCGTTGACTGCCCGGGCAGAAGCCCTCCTGTGAACTTTGTTCTCTGACGATGCCCGTTCGACGCAACATTGAACCGGGGGGCTGATGCCGTCCCGCTCAGAAATGCCGCCGGAGACCCGAAATCAGGTTCCCGCGGCCAATGCCGGAAATGGACGATGCCTGGCGAGGACCGCACGGATCGCAGCCATCGCGTCGGGTGTTCCGTTCAAGCGGCCGCACAGCGGTGCGACGTTGGCTCGGTACTCGTCGAGCCGCGTCAGGAAGCGGGCCAGCGGCGCGGGCGAAAAGGATTCGAGCGTGGTCCAGTCTCCCGCTCCCATCTGCTTCAGGAAGCAGGCGTTGACCTGCTGTTCGTGGTGCAGTTCCTCGGGGATCGCGAAGACAGGCTTGCCGAGATAGAGGGCTTCACCCAGCAGTTGATTACCGGCCGCACTGACCAGTGCGGCGCAGCCGGCGAGATCCTCGACGAACGCCCGCTCGTCGATGGCGTGAAACGAGAGCGGTCCCGCGCGAGGCCGTTCACCGAGTCCGTAGATTCGGACATCGAAGCCGCACGCGGCCAGAGTCTCCAACACGCGCGGGGGGGTGGTCGGGCGCAGGTAGGACAGCAAGAACGCTTCGTGGCGAGGGACCGTCGCGGCGAGATCGTCTCGCAGCATCGGTCCGACCTGCCGCACGTGTTCGAAGCCCGGCTTGAGCGGCGGCGTGTAGAAGGACGACGTGACCGCCTCGTACTCGCCGCGTCCGTAGTAAGCCCGGATGGACCAACTCATCCACCAGGCATAACGCCGCAACAGCAGCGGCAACCCACGCAGGTCATACGCCAGCAGGACGTGCTGGTGATCGAGGCTCATCAGCGGCACGCCCGACCGCCGCGCGGCACGCGGCAGAGCCGGCTCAAAGTCGGAGATGCAGAGGTCCGGCCGGTCGATCTCGATCCGTTTGAGAAAGCCGTTCACGACCGACGGCAGGTCGCGCCAAGCGTACTTCAACCCGTGGCCGATCGACTTGAAGAGGTCCAACTTCCCACCGGTGTAACGAAACTTCAGTCCCCTGATCCGCACCAGCCGCACGTTCTCGACGCCGATCGCCTCACCATACGACTTGACGAGGAAGTCATACGCATCGTCGGGTGCGAACAGCACGAGTTCGTGTTCGTGCCGCAGATGCTCGACCAGCGTCCGCACCCGCACGGCATGGCCCCGTCCCTCGCCCGCCATGCTGTAGAAAATCTTCGCCACGGTGACCCACCTCCTGCGGTTCCGCAGTCCGTCCGGACATTACTCTGTCGGATCGTCCTTCTGTTTGGGCGGAGGCTCGGAGGAATCGGGCTTCTTCTTCGGAAGATTTTTTTTCAATCCTTCCTTCGCTTCCTGGACTCCTTCTTTGACCGACTCTTTTACTCCCTCGACAGTGCCCTTGACGGCTCCCTTGGCCATCTCACCGGCCACCTCCCCGGCGTTCTGCTTGATTCCTTCGCCGACCCCTTTGAAGTTGGTCGATTGCCGGAAGGTCGAGATGTCATCCTTCGAATGCAGTTCGCGATCCGGCCCGGCCGAAGTCACCGTGACAATCTCGGCCATCCCACCCTGAGAGTATTCGACAATGATCGGCGTCCCCCACGGATCATTTTCTCCCGCCTGGTTGTTGGCCGGACGAATGTAGACCCCCGCCGCGGACGTCTGGCGATCGAAGTGATCCGCCAGTCGGCCCACCTGAGATCGAGCCCGCTCCAAATTCCGACTCTCGCCGGAGCAACCAAGGGCGATGAAGCTCGCCAGTGCGAGCAGACGGATTCGCGGCATGTTGGTCTCCTTTGCCCCGGACTTATGTCGATTGAGCCTCGACGGGCTTCCGCCCCACGAACTGATAGTACGGCGCGCGGACAAACGGCATGTACGGCACCTTGCCGCGATGCTGCTGGAGCGAGACGGTCTCGAAGCGGCTTTGCAGATAGGGGATGTGGTCTCCGTTCAGGAAGACGTTGTCGTTGGCGAACCACGTCGGCCACATTGTGCGCGTCGACCAGCGGTGCTTCGCCAGCCCCTCGGCCGGCCATTTGCGTGCCACGAAGAAATCAACGACCCCGATCAGTCCGCCCGGCTTCAACATCCGCAGTGCCTGGTCCATCGCGAGGAACCAGTCGGGAATCATCGTCAGGGAGTAAGAGAACGTCACAATGTCAGCGGCTCCCTCGGCAGGCAGGAACTTGGTGGCATCGGCATGCACGGGCGTGACGTTTGTCCAACCCCGGGCCGCGACGCGCTGCTCGGCTACCTTCAACAGGGACGAACTGAGATCGACGAGGTACGCATGCGAAAAATCCTTGAGCCGCTCGCCCCAGTTCTCGGCGTTCTCTCCAGTCCCCGCCCCCATGTCGACCCAGACGCCTCCCGGCACGGTCGGCAACGAAGCAAACAACTCCTCGCGCCCGTGCAGCAGCCGCTTGCGAAAGGCGTCGTACCCCGCAGCCTGTCCCGAGTAAAAATTCTCCAGCCGCTCTTCGTGCGTCTTCCCCCGGCCTCCGGTCACCGCCATGTGCCAGAGAATCTTGAGGTCATTTAACACGCTCCCCTTCGGTGGAGCGGGCTTGGTCGATGAATCGGCTGTTGTCACGAAACGGGGTTCCTTTGGCGGTGTGAGTCATTCGCTCGGGGTGTACTTGTCGCGGAGTCCTCTTTCACGATCAAGTCTCATCAGTTTCGGCCCGCTCGACGGCGGCAGACACGTCAGCGCGCAGACTGTCGGTTAAGACGAGCGACGGATCATACGGAGTCATCAGAATGACTCCGTCGATTAGGAGCAACTCCCTCAGCAGTCGGGGCGGATTTGGTGAACCAACCTTTGCCGCAAGATCGTCCACGAGCACGCGTCTCTCCGCAGCCAAGAGTTCCGCCAGAGCAGCCCCCGCAAATGGGATGTCCATTCGCTGGGCCGCGAATGCGGCGGATGCAAGTCGCCACGACAACCCAATCAGAGAAGGACCCGTGAGCAGGATCAGTCCGATGACTTTGACTTGAGAACGCATCGTTTCCGGACCGGCCATGAACAACGCCAAACTGGTCATTCCAGCAACGTGAGCGGCAAATTGTGCTGCGACAACTCCTGGCCCCGCTTCGTCGAACTTCAGCGTCTCCAGATGGCTGCGAATTGCTGTCACATGCGCAACGAACAACAATCCGAAGGCGATCCACGTTGCAATGTATAGTGCGTCCAAAGGCCTAGGAAACAACAGCATCGGGATGAACAAGACGAGCCAAATGACCCACCAGGTCATGAATAGCACAGGGATCGACAACAGCAGCGTTCCGACGCTCCCAAGCCAAAACAACAACGCGCGTTGCCGTCGGTAGCCCACAAGCCACTTGGCAACGCGCGCATCGGACTTCGTTCGCTTCTCAGCCTTGGCCACTCGATATGCACCTTCTTCAATTGGCCTTGCGATGGGACGACTGCGAACGCCAATTCGTGGCCTCACGTTGCACTGCGTCCTGTGTCAAAACTCGTCCCGACTCAGCGTCCTCGTCGGACCGCCAAATGGCCGCCACCATCTTGAGATGGTCAAGAATGTCTTCGTATGTAGCCTCGTCCGGCATTTCTCGAATTGCCTTCAACGCGCATTCTTTGACGGTCATTTGTGAATCTCCTTCGAGTCGGCGTCGATTAACCGAGGCTCATCGTCACGGTTTTGAGTTCCGTGTAGTTGGCCAGTCCGGCTTCGCCGAGTTCGCGGCCCATGCCGCTCATCTTGAAGCCGCCGAAGGGAGCCGCGGCGTCGAACACGTCGTAGCAGTTGACCCAGACCGTACCGGCGCGAACGCTCGCGGCGAACTTGTGAGCCTTCTGCACGTCGCGCGTCCAGACGGCGGCGGCCAGACCGTAGTAGGTGCTGTTGGCGCGTTCGATGATCTCGTCGGCGTTCTTGAACGGCAGGATGCTCATCACCGGGCCGAAGATTTCGTCGCGGGCAATCGCCATGTTGTCGGTGACGTTCGCGAAGACCGTCGGCTCGATGAAGAAGCCCTTGTTGCCGAAGCGGCTGCCGCCCGTCAAGCACTGGGCTCCCTCGGACTTACCCTTATCGATGTAGCTCAGGATTTTGTGGAACTGGTCGGCATCGACCTGTGGTCCCTGAGTCGTCTTCGGATCGAACGGGTCGCCGAGTTGCCGGGTCTTTGCGCGGGCGACGACCTTCTCGACGAACTTGTCATGCACCGACTGCTCGACGAACAACCGCGAGCCGGCGCAGCAACACTGGCCCTGATTGAAGAACAGGCCGAACTCGGCGCCCGCCACGGCGGCGTCGAGGTCGGCGTCGGCGAAGACGACGTTGGGGCTCTTGCCGCCCAACTCGAACGTGATCCGTTTCAGCGTCTTCGCGGCATCGACCATGATCTTCTGAGCGGTCTCGTAGTGCCCGGTAAAGGCGATCTTGTCGACACCGGGATGTCGGACGATCGCGGCTCCCGTATCGCCGTAGCCCGTGACGACGTTGATGACGCCGTCGGGAATGCCCGCTTCCTGTGCCAACTCGGCCATTCGCAGACACGTGAGCGGCGTCTGTTCGGCCGGCTTCATCACAATCGTGCAGCCTGCCGCCAGCGCCGGGCCCCACTTCCAGGCCGCCATCAGGATGGGGAAGTTCCACGGAATGATCTGTCCGACGACGCCCACAGGTTCGCGCCGCGTGTAGCAAAAATAGTTGCCGCGAATCGGAATCGTGTCGCCGGTCAACTTGTCGGCCCAGCCGGCGTAATACCGCAGACAGTCGATGGCGAGCGGCAAGTCGGCGGCCTTCGCGTCGCTGAGCGGTTTGCCGTTGTCGAGCGTCTCCAATCCGGCCAGTTCATTCAGATTGGTCTCCATCAAATCGGCCAGCTTGTTCATCAACTGACCGCGATCCCGTGCGTCCATCTTGGACCACGGCCCCGAATCAAACGCGGTCCGCGCGGCTTTCACGGCGGCATCCACATCGGCGGAATCCCCTTCGGGAACCTCGGCGATCACCTGTTCATTCACCGGATTGATCGTGGAGAATCGCTTGCCACTGCGCGACTCAACCCACTTGCCACCGATCAGCATGTTGGTCTGGCGAACCTTGGGAGCAGCAACGGTTGCGGTCGACATGGCGAATCTCCTGAAGCGAGGCGAACAAAACCAAAACCCGTGGTCAACAGGCTACCGTGGCGGGGCGGTTCGCTCCAGTTGGTAAGATCCGTTCACAAGTCCGGTCCCCTCGCCCCTCGCCTTGGAGGGGAGAGGGCTAGGGTGAGGGGTTCTTCTTGCCCGTCACCGCCCGATCAGGAATGGGTCGTCGAATTGCGATGAGGCTCCGCATTCGGAGAGTGCGGGCTAATTTGCCACCAACTCGCTCGTCAGCTTCAGCGAGTTCTTTAGCGTCTGATACACGACGCAGTAGCGTTCGGTCAGTTCGATCAACTTGGCGAGCTTCTCGGGAGCCACGTCGGTGTCGAGGTCGAACTTCAGCCGGATCGCCTGAAACCCGATCGGCACCTCGCGACTGACGCCGAGTGTCCCACGGAAATCAACGTCTCCCTCGGCGGTGATCGTGCCGCCGCGCACCGGGATCTCCATCGCTGTGGCCACCGCTCCGAGCGTCACTCCCGCACAACCGACCAGTGCATGCAGCAACATCTCGGCCGAACACGCCTGAGTCCCGTCGCCCCCCGCCAGCGGATGCAACCCCGCATCCTGAGGCGACACACCAAACTGCAACCGGCACGAAACCGATTCCACCTGCAACTCACCCACCGCCCGCAGCGTCACCAACGCCGAAGCCGGATCGTCCTTGTACTGCGTCTTGAACGGAGCCTGCTTCGCACGGAGTTCGTTTGGCGTCATGACGTGTTTCCTGATACGGCCAACATCCTCACAATCTCGGCTCGGCCCCCAGTGTGCCGTGCAGTTCGTCAAGATACTCGGCGCGGCGGAGGCGGGCGAGTTCGGAGATGACGATTTGTTGGCGGTTGCGGACCGCTTCCTGGACGGACGGGTCGGCGTTGTGGCGTTCCTGCAGGTAGGCGTCGAGGTAGTCTCGATGGCGTTCCCACAGGGCGATGTCCCGCGTCTGTTTGGTGGTCAGGCGTTCGCGGTACCAGTCGCTGGCGAGCAGGGCGTCTCGGGTGAAGAGGCGTCTGACTACGGGGTCACGTTCGGTTTTTCCCTCGTGATGGCCGTGAGCCATGATCGTGAGGAGCACCTTCAGCGGCGGACAGGCTTTCTCGATCGAGCCGTCATCGAAGTATTGCCGCGCCGAACGCTGCTGAGCTTCGACGATGTACTTCACGCCGTCCGCGAACGAGTCCAGATCCTGAGTCTCCGGCTGCAGGATCGACTTGTCGAAGACCTTGTCCGGGTTGTCGAAGACTCGGCCAAAGTAGCGGCGGATGAAGCGGTCGGTGATGCGGTATCCGAGGCGGCTGGCGGGGATCGACTCGCCGTGGTGCGTGAAGTCTTCGATCTTCTCCAGAAGCCGCTCGCGAATCAGGAACTTGGGATCGCGCTCGTCGGGAGACATGCGGCTCCAGACTTCGGGGATGAGCAGGCTGATGTCGTGATCGAAGCGCGCGTTCGGTCCGATGTAGCCTGCGGCCGTCGAGTAACCCGCCAGGTTCGTCAGGATCATCGAGACCAGCGCCGTATTGATGTCGGCCGTGGGGATAACGGCGTTGAACGGACCCTTGGTCAGCGCACCCTCGCTCCCCGCGCCGGTCGTCGAGGGACTCTTGCCCGTCAGCGAGCAGATGTAGTCCATGAACAGTTCGGGCAGTTCCTGGTAATGAATCGGGTTGTAGACGGCCAGACTGCGGATTCCCTTGGCCTTCTCGGGCGGATTGTTGCGCCGGCCGGATAGGACGGCATTCACCGGCAGATGCACGGGCTGATTCGCGGGGATCTTGCGCCAGAAGCGGGTTCCCATTTCGGCGACGTAGCGATCCATCGGCTTCACGATGTCGGGTCGGTCTTGCAGGTAACGCGGGTTCTTGGACGGAACGCCACCGACGCGACGCGGGTTGTCGGAGCAGACGATGAAGCCGCTCTGGCTTTCGAGGACCGATTCGAGCAGCCGTTTCATCGGCGGTGTAAAGGCGTCAAAATCGACGACCTTGTTCATCATGTCCTGCACGTCCGCGCGCGTCAGTGGCTCGAAGTTCGAGATAAAGTTGGCACCCTGCCGCGCGAGATCCGCTTCGGCCTGCTTGTCGAAGCCGCGATGAATGGCATCGTCGGGACGCTGGAACAACCGGTACTCGCAGTTCGCGACGAACTTGACCGCGTCGGGTTCCAATTCCATTTGTGTCAGGCCATCAATCAGCGGACTCATTGGCGCGAGATACTGCAAATCTCGCGCAGGGACGACGACCGAGGCGCTGATGTCGTCCTCGTTCTGAACTTTTGAGGCCGCGGCAAAATCCTGTCGGACCTTGAACGTGCGCCAGCCGTGATCGCCCGAGAGGCCGACCCGCAGGTACGAGCCGACGATCTTCCGGTCATCGACCTTCAGTTCATGGCCGGGGCTGCCGTTCACCAGATCGACGGTGAAATGTTGCCGCCAGTCGTCGCCCCACGCCGGATTATAGAACCGCTTGATGGCATAGACGATCGCATAGATGTGGCTCGGAATTGAGTTGAGCCACGCGTTGTACTCGACGGCGTATTCTTCGGAAGGCGTCAGCAGTTTGATGACGCTGCCGAGCGAACGCTTTGAACTGAGGATCGACCGACTCGGGTAGGCCGAGTAGTTTTGCAAGGCCCGCGCCTCGGGCGTCCAGCGGTCGTCGAATTGGCGGGCGAAAATCTGCTCGACCTGATCGAGATCGCGTTCGATGTCGGCGACGAAGACCGAACCGTACTGCATGTAATCGACAAGCGATTTGCTGATCTCGCTCTTCCCGCCGCCGCTGACCGTGCAGGGCTTGTGACAGAAGGTTCCTTCGGCGGCGGTGCCGATGATGCGCCATGACGGCGCGGACGGATGCTTCTCCATCCGGACCTTGTAGCCCGAAGGAGCCATGTAGACCCTACCCGGCAGCAGTGGAATGCTGATCGTGCGGTCGCCCCGCTTCCACGAGATGTCCTGCTGGCGCAGATCGGCCCGCGCGTCTTCGGGGATGTAGATGAGATCGGAATAGAGCAGATCGACTCCGTAACCTTCGGGATGCACGTCGATCCATTCACCGTATTCCGTGACCACGTCGTCGAAGGTCCGTCCGTTGTAGCGGCGGCTGTTGACCTGAAGCTCCTCGCCAAGACTCCAGCTTGGAAAAACCAATGCTCCGCCGGAATGTTCCTCTTCGACATTCCCCATCAGGTTCGCCGCGTAACTGATCTGTGTCTTGACCTCTTTCTTGCAGTAGCCGAAGTAGTTATCGGCGATGATCGTCACGATGACGCCCGCCTCGGTGCGGCAGGTGATTTTGAACGCCTCGCCGTCGTTGTAGAGTTCGTTTTCGTGTTCCCAGCACATGCGATCTCGCTGCTGACGCTCGGTCGCCTGGCTGATGTGAGGCAGTCCGACTTCACGCTTCGTCAGTTGAGTGAGGTGCGGTGCGAGGATCACGCAGCCGGTGTGACCCGACCAGTGTTCGACATCGAGTGCCGCGTCGTTGATCGGCACGAACGGATCGCCCGCGTTGCCGAAAATCGACTCGACGAAGTCCAGGTTGCTGACCAACGTCCCCGGCGCGAAGAAACGGACTTCCATCGTCTTTTGCAAACAGTAACCGGGGACTTCGGGGCAGACGAGGGGCCGCAGCAGGATCGAGACCCAATAGTGAGCCTGCTCGTGCTGCTGAGACGTGAAGGGAAACTGCAGCAGATCGTGCGGCGGATTCATCGCGTGGCGGAACAACTCGACATACGTCCGTTTCGGAACGGCTCGCTTGTCCCCCGGAATGGCCAGGCCCCCTTCCGCGACGTGAAATGTCCCGACGGTGGTGCGCCGGTCCGATCTCGGGTTGTGCAGCACTCCGTTGCGAACGCGGTACGAGTGAACGAGATCGCTCTCGAATTCATCGCCATCGGCCGGCAGCGACAGCTCACGAGCCAAGCCATGCCGGTCGAGAACCAGCGCCCGGCCGGGAACTCGCAGCGTTTCGCCGGCCAGCACGTCGGCGAAGTGCTCATTGAGGAAGGTCTCGATCCGCTGATCGACGGGGCAGCGGTGGTCGTAAAGCAACCGAGTCTTCTCACGAAAGTTCGTGATCAACCCCGCCGCGAGCTTCACCAACTCGGTCCCGCCCGCCGCGTGAGCGACCGGCAGCCCATTGGCCGCCAGTTTCAGATTGATGTACCGCAGCAACTCTGTCCGTTCGTGCTCCCTCACCGCCGCATCGTCATCGCCCTCAAACCCAAGGGCGAGTTTCATGTCTAACACGTTGTGAACCTCTTCATCAAACTGCGACCACGTCTGCGGCACGAAGACGTGGTCAGTGGGCGTTTATCTTTGTCAGGCGTGCTTCGAGCTCACGACACAGCTTGTCGAAAGATGGAGACCGGCTGCGGCACAATTTCAAATCCATCGCCGCCGTCAGTCGTGGCAGATCGACGGTCTCGCTGTATTTTGCTCCGCGAATTCGTTGAGCGATCCAACTCTTGCGCTGTCCGGTGTGTTCCGGACTTTCCGGCAGGACTGCGTCGTTCGTGAGATCTAGGTATTTGGAAAGCGACGATGCCGCGGCAACGAACCATGTCTCATAGCAGCGGTTCGCGATGACGCACGCCACATCAACATCCGGTCGGCAGCGACGCGCTCGCTCCAAGAGGCCCGGTCCAAGTTCACAGGCCAGGTCGTCTTCAGCATCGACAAGCACCAAAATCAAACCGGGATCCGAACCTTTTTCAGCCAGCGTGCGGACGGCGAGTTCGATCCCAGCGGACAACTCGTGGAATTGTTCTCGGATGAGCCGATCCCGCTTTCTGAGAATCGGCCGCTTCACATCCGCGTGTTCGCCGCCCAAGAGTTCAGTCCAAATCCGTTGTAGCAGGATGCGAATGGCCGCGACTTCTCCATCGCCCTCAACAATCGGCGCAATTTGGATGCGGCTCATGGATTCACCTCATCCGACACCAATTCGGGCTGAGGCCGGGGATTGCAGCCAATCGGTCGGGGCTGAAGTTGATCCATCCGCAGCAGTTCGCCGGGGGAATACAGATTGTCCCGGATGACACTTCGGCTCGCCGCGTCGATGGGGCCGAGGATCGTTGCTCCTTCGATCGACTCAGCGACCAGCAACGTGTCGGTCGAGGAATCGAAACGGTCGAGCAGGTCGGGACTGTGCGAGGTCACCACGACTTGCGTTCCCACAGCTCCTTCGCGCAGCGCATCGAGCAACGCCGCCGACGCTGCCGGATGCAGGGCGGTCTCCGGTTCTTCGAGTCCTACCAGAGTCAAGCGTCGTCCTGCGCGGCCGCGCTGCAACACCGCCACGAGATGGCCGAGAATGCGCAGCGTCCCATCGGACATGCTGGTGGAATAGAACGGAACGTAATGTCCCGCACCGTGGGCGTTCCAACGGAATTCGAGTTCGTCAAACTGCTGAAACCGGACGCGGTCGAACCCATGCAGTTCCGGAACAATCACCTTCAGATAGTCGCCGATCCGTTCTTTGACCTCGGGACAATCGGCAGACAACCTCCCGACGACACTGGCGAGATTGCTGCCGTCGTGCGTCAGCACCTCACCGGTGTCCGAGTCGTGCAAGCCGCGAATCGTGTCCGGTCGGAGATGGTAGAAGCCGAATGCTACGAGTGATTCATAGGCGTCGCGAAACTCGTCGAGACCACTGATGCTCACGAGATACAGCCGGTCGGCGGCCGGCTTCGGCAGATAGTTCGATGGTAGAGGCATCAATGTGTTCGAGACCACCGTTGTCGGCGGGACATCAGTTTGCGTGTTCGTCCTGAGGCTGGATCGCTTTAGCACTCCATCCACGACTTCATAGTCGAACGCCGCGACATCCGGCGATGAAACCGTGAGCGACTCGCGTTGGACTCGGAATCCTCCGTGATCCAGTGCCGAAATGCCAAACTCGTACTGGCATTCGCGCCCATCGGCCAGCCCGAACGAGAGGTGAATCTGAAAGCTGAAGACTTGAGGAAGACACCGCCTCACGACTTCGTCGATCCCACCGCGCGCTTTGATTGCGTGCTCCAGCGACATCCGCAAACTGTCCGAGACAAATCTCAGCGCATCGAGGAAGTTGCTCTTCCCCGAGCCGTTGCGGCCGACGATGACGGTGAACTTTCCCAGCTCGACATCGCATTCGGCGATGCTCTTGTAGTTGCGGATCGAGACGCGGCGGAGAAATGGCAGTGAGTCAGTCATGTCATTTCCGGATGTCGGCGATGCAGAAGCTGCCGTAGGTGTGGACGCGGTCTTTGGCGTGGAGTTCGTTGGCCAGCGGCTGGTGGTAGTGCAGGATGTCGCCGAGTTTTTTCTTTTGACCGTTCACCGTGACTTCGATCGGGTTGATGAACGTTCCGTCGAGACCCGCGCTGCGCCAGAGGACGCGGGCGTTGGGTGACGCCTTGTCCACGGTGGCCTGCCATTCGGCGGTCAAAATCTTTTTCGCCGGATCCTTCGACAGCCAGTCCATGTGGTCGAGCAGCACGTAGCGCGTGATCGGTTCGGGCGACGAGCGGACGAAGCCCTCGACCGTGTTCGTGTGCGACGTGACGTGATCGGCCACGCCATTTTTGAGCCGCTCGAAGTTGTCCGGCTTGAGGTATTCGGGACACGCTTCGGGCGAGTATTCGCCGGTCATGTAGACGCGCCAAGCATAGTTGTCCTTCAGCGGAATCTTGGTGAAGACCGCCTCGACGCGATCGACCACGAACTGCAGGATGCCGCCGGGATAGCCCTCGTCGATCTGCCGCCGCTGGGCCCGCGGCACACCGAGCAGCGACAGCGTCACGTCGCGGCGCATCGCAAACTTGATCATCGGCCGCCACAGCTTCTTCGCGAGATCGTACTGCTCGAACAAACTCTTCTGCTGTTCGACGCTGTCGGCCGCCAGCAGTGCGTTCACGGCGTCCCGCATCTTCGCGATGCGGTTGATGTAGTAGTTGACGAACCACGCAAACGTGCCGCTCGTCCCGCGGAAGTAGAACGACTTGCGACGCCCCTGGCGGAACAGAGTCCCCTTGCGATCCCAGAACGCTCGCGCGTCGGGGACCAGGTGCGGGCGTAGCGCCTGCTGGTAGACGTCCCTCCATTCGGGAAGGCACCCCTTGCCGAACAGCTTCCAGTACGTCTGGTAATCAAGCTGCTTCGCTCCCGCCAGCTTGAGGTCCAGCAAAAAATTCTGCTTGGGGTTCATGTCGACCGCGTGAACGTGACCGGCTCCCGCCAGCGCGTAGTCAATCGCGTTGCAGCCCGCCGAGGTGATGACGACCACGCGGTCCTGCGACGTCAGTTCGAGGGCCACTCGATCCAGACGCGGGTCTTCCCAGCACTGGTTGTAAACGATGTTTCGCCCGTGGACGAGATTGAACCAGGTCTTGCTCAGTCGTTCGACAACCATGTTGCGGTCTGCCCGTTGTAAATCAGTGGAGGAGTTCATCTGCGGCGGAGAGAGTGAAGAGCCTGCTCGAAGTAAAGGCCACTCGGCAGGACGGTCGGTTGCTGGGCGGCTATGTTCGTCCAACCGAGGCCGTTTCTCAACCGAGGCCGTTGGACCGGGGTCAGGTTGGCAAGTCTCGATGGAAGATGCCGGTTGTAGGGGCTACCTTGCGAATGCCAAGTCGAGCGGGAGGCGTCAGCCTTCCTGATTGTTCATGACTTGACTAGCCCGACGCGCAAGCGAGGGCGTCGGGTGGATCGAATGTTCAGCCCTC
>JANODP010000116.1:0-31718 GCA_031412755.1 Schlesneria sp.
GGAGTGCCTGACCCCGTTCGGTGCATTTTGTCACGTCGCTGGTGTCACTTCGTTTCCGAATTGGACGACCCGGCCTCGCTCCACGGTGGCGGCCCAGGATCAGCGTTGGGATTGGCGAGGCGCTTTCTGGCGAAGGCCACGTGAGCGGAAGCCTCTTCATTGTCCTCGTACAGCGTCTTGATGCTGGTCCAGATCGCCTCGGCCTCGCTGAGTTTGCCGCTTGTCTTGGAGGCTTCGGCATTCTGGAGGCGGGCGTTGAGGAACGAGGCCAGTGTAAGATCGCCCCCTTGCGCCAGGATCTTGTCGACTTCGTCCTGAGCCAGCAGGACGTAGATGCGAAACTCATCCTTGGTGCCGAAGAGTTCGACGATGGAGCGGTACTTGCGGAGAGCGGTGACGCGGTCGCCAAACTTCAGGAACTGCTCGGCGTTGAGATATTGGAGTTCGGCCTCATTGAGCGGCGGCTGGCGCAGTTTGACGCGGGCCCGCATCTTGTTGAGCGTCTCTTCCTTGTCGACTTCCACGATCTGAGCCTGCGCCCAGTCGGAGTACTTGCCGTTGGGAAACCGTTTCAGGAGCGATTTGAGCAGATCGTCCCGGGCCATGACGCGATCGAGCGTGAACTCGGACTTCAAACGCTGCTCGGCCCGCGCCTTCAGGGTGTCTTCACTCGGCCACCAGGCACTCCAGAGGCTCCAGCCGATGCCAGCGACGACCAGCGACAGGCACAAACTCAGAAACCACGCCCGCTCGTAGATCGGGCTGAGGTTCTTTTTCTTCTTCTTTTTCTTGGTCTTGGCGAGCGACGCCTTCAATTCCTCGGCGGCCTTGATTCCCTCCGGACTGGCGTTCGACATCATGACCGTCGCCTGCTGAATCATGCTCTGCTGTTCGGTGATCTTCCGGCGGACGTTGTCGATTTTCGTCTGCACGTCCAGCGCGTCGAACGGGCGGTCCTGCGGTTCCTTCTCCAGCAGATGAAAGATCAGCTCTTCGATGAACATCGGGCAGTCGGGGACCAGCGACGTGATGCGCGTCGGCTCCTCCTGCAGGTGCATCATCAGCATCTCGCCCTGGTTCTCGCTCTGGAACGGAGTCTCACCGGCGATCATCTCGAACAGGACGCAGCCGAGAGCGTACAGGTCGGTCTTCTTGTCGACGGGCGGTTTGCCGCGAATCTGCTCGGGAGCCATGTAGGCATACGTGCCGACGGTCTTGCCGGCGGCGGTCAGGGCGGTGGCGGTCGTGTCGCGGGCGATGCCGAAGTCGGTCAGCTTGACCGTCCCGTCCGCGGTCAGCAGCAGATTGGCCGGCTTCAAGTCGCGGTGGATGACACCCGCCTCGTGAGCGTGTTCGAGGGCCTTGGCCACCTGCATCGCGATGTCGAGCGCCTCCTCCCACGGCAGCTTTTTCTTCTGCTTGAGCAGATCCTCGACCGAGCCGCCCATGACCAGTTCCATCGCGTAGAAGCGCTGGGTGCCGAACTTGCCGCCGCCGTAGTAGCGGACGATGTGCGGGTGCTGCAGCTTCTTGAGGATCGACACTTCGCGTTCGAAGCGGAGTTGCAGCGATTCGGTCTCGGACAGATCCGGCGAAAGAATCTTGAGAGCCACCTGCGCCCCGTTTTTGGTGTACGTCGCGCGATAGACGATCCCCATGCCGCCGACCCCGATGCGGTCTCCAACTTCAAAAGGTCCGATCATCCGCTGGGTCATGCCGTGCGATCCATCTGCGAGAGCGGGTTGAATTGAGGCGACTGAAGACTTGTGGATTTGCGAAGTTCGTATTCTGGAAGCCCTCTCCCACAAGTGCAATCCATTGCGACTCGAAGGATTCGCGGTAAGTTCATGCCAGCTTTACGGTCGTTCCCTGACTACGCGGTGTTGTGCGGGCCCGCCCCTGCCAATCCGTTCGTGCGGAAGACCGGTTGGGAGCCGAGCATGTCATTCGGTTTTTCAGCCCCCTTGAAATCGCAGACCTGGCACCGTCGAGGCTTCACGCTGATCGAGTTGCTGGTCGTGATCGCGATCATCGCCGCGCTCCTCGCGTTGCTGCTGCCGGCCGTGCAGCAGGCGCGGGAGGCCGCGCGGCGAACGCAGTGCAAGAACAACCTCAAGCAACTCGGTGTGGCGCTGCACAACTATCACGACACGCACGGCGTCCTGCCGATGGGCTTTCACTGGCCGCTCGGAACGGGATGGAGCTATCACCTGCTCCCCTTCCTCGACCAGACGGTGTTGTATTCCTCGATGACTGTTGGAACGCCGACGACCGCCACCACGTCGATCTGGCGCAATGGGCCTCCGGAAGCCGCGTTGGGCGTCTGGCTGCCGGTCTTTCGGTGTCCCTCGAGCACGTCGCCGCCGGCCGTCGCCAACGTGAATGGCATCGATCGGCGAGTTCCCTGCGATTACCTCGGCTGCGCGTCGGGAGTCCGAACGACCGATTCCGGAACGGGCGCCAACGGCATCGGAGTCGCCGACCTCGACGGCACATTCTTTCGCACGAGCAGCGTCCGCCTGTCTGACGTGGGGGATGGCGTCAGCAACACGATCGGCGTCGGTGAGACTTTCTACGAATCGTCCGAACTCGATCATTGGGCCATCGGCTCGGATGACCTCGGTCGCAACGACACGCCCAATTCAGCGGATGCCTCAGAGTTTCTCGGGTCACTCGGCGTGAATTTGAACTTGTACGACGACGGCAGCGGCACCGATGCCCTCGAAATCTCCTTCAAGAGTCGCCACGTCGGAGGCTGCCAGTTCCTGCTGCTCGACGGCTCGGTCCGGTTCCTGTCCGGGAACATCTCGCAGTCCACTCGCCAAGCCCTCGGCACGCGCGGCGGGAACGACAGGGTCGGAGAGTTCTGAGCCCGTCCCCAATGCCTTTGCCGAATCGCAGTTTGATGTGTGGATTACCTCGACACGCGAAGGTTTCGCAAAGCGTTCATCTGCCGTTCACAAACACTCCTAAACTGCGGGACCAGTTGTTGGCGCGTCGGTGCCAGGTGGTCTGTGTTGTTCAATCATTTAGGAGTGGATCATGCCTCAGGAGTTGATCGGGCTTTCGGGATCGCGCCCACAGCGGCGGCGAGCCTTCACGTTGATCGAGTTGCTTGTCGTCATCGCCATCATCGCCGTCTTGATTGCGTTGCTGTTGCCCGCAGTCCAGCAGGCGCGCGAGTCCGCGCGACGCACGCAGTGCCGGAACAACATGAAGCAGATCGGCCTCGCGATCCACAACTACCACGACAACTTCCGCGTGTTCCCGTATGCGTGGGGTTCCGTCCAGGAAACGTGGTCGGCGATGATTCTGCCCTATATGGACCAATCGCCGCTGTACAACACGCTGGTCTGGGAACGCACCCCGCTCAACGATTGGACCACGGTGACTCCCGCGAGTCGCACCTGGCCGAACAAGGTCGCCTGTGGTGTGCCGGTTGCCGCGTTGCGCTGCCCGAGTATGGCGCTGCCGGAGTCATTCGATAACTCGGGCATTCCCGATCGCCGGCCGGCCAGCTACCGCGTGGTGACTGGATCGCTGATTGCCTCGGACGACAACAGCACGCGCCCCGCGCCCTACAACGCCGCCCCGTATACGTCGTTGGAGTTTTCGCCCGCCAGGGATCCCGGTGTCAACGGCATCATGGTCGGTGCCGGCAACACCAGCATGCGCGACATCACGGATGGCACAACCAACACCGTCATGGTCGGCGAGTCCTACACCAATCCCCAGTACGTCAAGGACGGCCAAGGGATGGACTTCTGGAACTTTTTCATTCCGCAGATCTGGGATAACGGTACGAATCGGTGCTGGTCGGCCGGCAACGGCAGCGGCACCGAACACTCGGAAGCCGCCGGTTCCACCCTGGTGCCGATCAACTCGGGGCTGGAACCCGCTGTCCACGGCGTGCTGATGGAGCTCAGTTTCGGCAGCTATCACGTCGGCGGAGCGTTCTTCATTCTGGGAGACGGTTCCGTGAAGTTCCTGTCTGAAAACATTGACCGGACGCTGTATCAAGGGTTGGGGTCGCGCAACGGGGGCGAAATCGTCGGTGAGCTCTAACCCCGGATTAGTCGTGGTCTCATTGAAGTCTGACGCGCAAGCGAAGGATCTGCCGGGGCATTCCTTCGCTTGCGCGTCAGGCTTCAATACCGCACTCTGTCGGTGTCTCAGCATCTTTCCAAGGTCTCTCCCATGATTCGGCATCCGCTCCTCATTTCCATTGTCCTCTTCTCCCTGGCGGCCTTGCTCGGTTGTTCCGACGGTCCGCAGGCCAATTACGGTCAGTTGAAGCTCGTGGACGCCTACGGCACGGTCACGCTCGACGGCAAACCATTGCCGAAGGCCGTGGTGACGTTTGACGCCGTGGACGGCCAGTTTTCGTATGGTCTGACCGATTCGAGAGGCCGTTTCACGCTGCAGATCGATTCCGTAAAGAAGGGCGTCACACCGGGCCGGAAAACCGTTCGCATCAGCACCTCGCGCAAGATTCTGGGGCTGAACTCATCAGAAGAATCAGGAGGCGGCGAAGGGGCGTCTGAGTCTGAACCCGTGAAGGAACTCGTGCCGGCCAAGTACTACAAGAAGTCGGAACTGACGGCCGATGTCAGTGCCTCAAGCAAGACGTTCAACTTTGAGTTGATCTCGTCGGCAGTTTCCGGGGGCGGCTCATGAGTCGAGCATTGCGCACGTGGTTTCGGCTACGGAATGAACCACGGTTCCCAGAGGAAGGCCACGGGTTGACCCGGGCAGCAGCAACCGCCCGAGGTGGGGATCGGCAGCGGTTTGGCAGTGGGCTTGCTGGCAGGTGTCGGTCTTGATCGAGGTGTTTCGGGGGGCCGCGGCGCTGGTCGCAAAGCCGTCTTCGCGACGATGGTGATTGGGGCCCGGGCCTTCGATTCGGCCGACTCGTGCGTCACGACGTGGATCTGGTTGACGGCCTGTCCGGGGGCTTGAGCCAGCAGTCTCAACACGGCCTTGTGGGAACCACGTCGTGCGAGATTGCCAACCTCATACTCGACCTCGGCACCCTGACGGTGCTTCAGTTCGGCGGGAACCTCAACCAGGATTCGGACATCGCTCAGTGCCGTGTCGCCGGTGTTCTTGACGACGATCTCCAACTCGACGATGTCATCGACGGCAGCTCGATCAACGTGCTTCACGTCGCAGGTGATGGCCGGGTGACGCTCGGGAGCCGGTTCGGGTATCGGCTCCGGCTCGACGTGATTCATCGGTTCGACAACCGCCGTCGGATCGTGGGCGACGACGCGAGTGGTGCCTCCCACCGCCGCATGCATCGTGACGGCAGCGCGATGCAGGCGTGAGCCTTCCGCGTCCGGCAGCCACGTCACACCGAGCCGGCGTTCGCGGCCGGGGGGCAGTCCGTGGAGATCGCGTTCGAGCGCGTCGTGGTTGATGCGCGCGGCGGGGTTCGCGTCGGTCACGGTTTGCAGTTCGGCCAGCGACTCGCGCACCCGCACAAGCGACACGGGCGTTGGTCCCTCGTTGTGAATCCGCAGTGACGATTCCTGCAGTTGGCCCGCCATGGCGGTGCGCGGAGCATACAGTTCTAGCCGCAACGCCACTTCGGCGAACGAGGCGAGATTCGGGTCTTCTTCGTCGTCGGCTGCCGAGAAGCCGACCGTTTCGGGGCCATCGGCGTGAAGGTGGACGCGCGAGATGTAGGCTTCGGGCAGCGGGCGATGTTCGGCGTGCGACGCCGATCGAATCCAACGGTCGCCGTGACCGGCCAGATGCGGAGTGTGTCGGACTCGCTCCGGCGAATGCGGAAACTCGCTGTGAGCGGCCACGCTGGTTGAGCGCGACTTGGGCGGGAACTCTCCGACGTTCGGCAGGTACTCGCGCAGCAGTTCCATCTCGAAGGAGAGATCCGGATGCCGTTCCATTCGCGGGGCCGGAACGGCACGCGGCTCGTCCCACTCTGGCTCGGGGACTGGGATCACGCGCCGGGTCAACGGCTGACGCGGAGGCTCGTACCCGTTGCGGCAGTCCGAATCGAACGACCACTCGGCCTGCACGAGCAGCCGCTTGTCGCGCGGTCGGTAGTGCGAGGACGTGTGGATCGGATCGAATTCGGCACCCGGATCGCGCACCAGCTTGTCGGAAACCAGTCGCGGCGTTTGAGCGGCTCGACTGGGAGTCTTCAGTTCGAGTCTCACCTCGGGGTCGAGCTTGTTCGCGTGGGATACGAGAACCGCATCGGTCTCGTGCCGCCGCGAATGATTCGCGCCGATGCTCCGACCCGTGGCAGGGCCTCGCGTCGAACGCGAGACGGGAAGAGTTGGCTCCTCGATGAGCCGGCTGTCGAGTCGAGCGACCGGTCGTCGACGGGGCGGTCGATGGTCGACGAACAAGTGCGCGACACGCCAGCGATCCTGAGCGGACCAGTCACCGGCTCCTTCGAGCTTGGCGCGGGTGACTCTCGCGGCGGATTTCCCGTCGATGGCCAATTCCGTCAGCGTCGGATCGTGACTGGCGATGTACGGGAAGAACAGCAGCACGGTCAGCATCAGCGTGAGACTTCCCGCCAGCGTCACGAAATACCAGCCGGGGGAGTGATGCAGTCCCATCCAAACGCGCGCCGCCGTGCGATCGAGCCAGCGGAGGACGTGAGCGATCTCCAACCCGATCTGTCGGAGCGGGAAGGGCAACTCTCTCAGGATCAATGACCACAGCCGAGACCGCACGCTGTCGCCTTCCATTGGCAGGCCGGCCCCTCCAGCAGATGGGGCGGGCATCGACTCCTTCCGTCACACGGTCCTGGCTTCCTGCGAAATACCATGCCAGCCGCCGCCGAATCCCGAACGGCTTGTAACTGTTATCAGAATCGACCGGTCAGCGAAAGAGCGGTTTGGGGGAAGCCCGGGGCGGGCGAAGGCTCACGCCAAGGCCATCGCCTTCAGCGCGGCGGGGCGTTCACCCCGGGGTTTCTCTTCATGGAGGGGCTTCTCTTCATGGAGATAGTCTTCCAGCGCTTCCGCCGCCCGATCCGGAGCCAGCAGCCCCAACCGAATCACAGCCCCCGCCAACTGCTTCGGATTTTCCTGCTGCAGCGACAGCAAATGGACGAGCTGCGGTTCGGTGATCCAACCGAGCCGCACGGCCGCCAGGCCGAATCGTTCGCCGGTCTGATCCTGATTGGTGAGGATGTATTTCACCTGATCGTGGTCGAGATAGCCGCATTGCAGCGCCAGGTCTCCCACGCGAGCCGGTTCGGTCCGGCAGTCCAACAGGGCCTTGGAGACGGAGGGAATGTCGAGCAGTCGGTGCGCGACGAGCCAGCGGCTGAAGCGATGCTGCAACACCTGATGCAGGAGCACGCGTTCGCGTTCATCGACGAGCGACTTGACGCGGTAACGGTTGCGTCCGGCGCGCTTCGCCTCGTAGAGGCATTCGTCGGCGGTCGCGATCAGACGGTGACCGAGATCGCGATCGTTGCGGCCCGGCACCGCGATCGCCGCCCCCAGGCTGACCGTCACCGGCACACGCATGTCACCGAACAGGAACGTCTCGGATTCGACCCCTTTCCGGATTCGTTCGGCCAGGCGCTCGATCCCTTTTTCGGTCGGCTGATTGACCAGGATCACAAACTCTTCGCCGCCGAAGCGGGCCAGCACGTCCGAGTTGCGAATCGTGGTCGCAAACAGGCCGGCGATCTGTTTCAGCACCACATCACCGAACTGGTGGCCGTAGGTGTCGTTGACCTGCTTGAAATGATCGACGTCGGCAAAGATGACTCCCACCGGTGAGGCACATCGCAGGCAGCGCTTCGATTCGGTCTCCAGCATCTCGTCGAAGAACTGTCGGTTGTAGATCGCGGTCAACGGATCGTGCAGCGCCTGTTTTTGAAGCTGCCGGTTCTGGAATTCCAGATCGCGAGTTTCCTGTTCGGCCACCTGCTGCCGCAACGTCGCCTGCGTACACGCGACATGAGCCCGCAGCGTGAGCTGCACCAGTTGCTCGTTGGCCAGCAGCATCAATGTCGAGGGCGGGGTCACGTCAGTGAGTTTCAACAAGTCGTCGCGCCGCTCGGCGCGCCGCTCGGTCTCGCAGAGAAACTCCTGTGTTTCGTCGAGCGTCCAGTGGAACAGGTCACAGGCCAGTCGATGCAGTCGTTCGCGGGCCGGCTCGCGCGCCGTCGAGCAGACGAAGTCGCCGGCACACGACGCCAGGGCCATGGCCGCCTGCATCGCGAACTGCGAGTGGTGCTTCCGTTCCTGCAGCCATTCGGGGGCCGCATGATGCCAGCGGATGCACTCGACGACCGAATTGGGAAGTCGCCAGTGTTCCATCAGCCGCGAACCGACCTCGGCGTGCTGAATGCCCAGCCAGTCGCTCTCCAGTCGATCGAGCGGAGTCCCCCGTTCGGCGGCCGTTTCGAGAATCGGTCGATACTCGTCCCAGAAGACCGACAGCAGCGCGAGCCGTCCCACATCGAGCAACAGGCCGCAAAACGCGTACTCATCGACGGCGTGGGGATCGACCCGCTCGGCGATGATCCCGGCGGCAATGCTCTGCACGAGCGACTGCTGCCAGCAACTGCGGTAGTGCGGAAATGCGGGCGAGTCTTCGGCCGCATCGGTGGTGAGGGCAAAGCTGAGCGCGAGTGAGTTCGCCACGGTCGGTCCCAGCAACGAGACGGCCCGTTCGATCCCGGTCACTTCCGTCCGCAACCCGAAGAACGTCGAGTTGGCTGCCCGCACGATCTTGGCCGAAATCGCCGGATCGGCTTTGATCGCCTGCACGACCTGACTCAATTCGGTTTCGGGATTGCGCGTCAACTCCACAATCCGCACCGCGACCGTCGGCAACGAGGGCAGTTGAGTCTGAGACCAGATTCTCGTGGGATCAATCATCGTGAACACACCCTCGCCAGCCGCCGAAACTCAGCCGCGATTGTGACCGGAACCTCGTGCCGCGACGGCACAACCCGGCCAGACACAATCCGGGCGACTGGACCCTCAATGGCTTCCATCGCGAAGGCTAGTTCACGACAACCCGGCACGGCGGACGTGCCGAGTCATGCCCACCTCGGAATGGGGTGATTGCATTCGACTCCGACGGTTGTGCCGACTGAAGTGCGAATTCGGATTGTCGCCGGGAAAGGAGTCCTGTCGAAGTGGCCGGATGCGCCGAGTAATGAAGCAGCCCCTCGGGGGGGGCAATTCATCTTCACTCGCGCTTCGAGGGGTATGCGACGGGCAACGCCACACCACAACAACAAGCGGAGGAGTGCCGATCGTTTCGTCGCGGCTCGTTGGCCAGCGTGTGATCGGCACAGGCTCAATGGCCGATCAACCGTCCGGGTTGTTGAGCTTGCGGAGGTACTCGGCCAACTCGGCCTGTAGCGCGGTCAACCGCATCCAGGTTAACCAGTCCACGCGAATCAGGCGGCCGTGCGTCGAGTACAACTCTTCGGTGGACGCCCTGACGACCGTCCCCAGTTGGTCATGAATGTAGGACAGCACGTCCGAACATTCGACTCGTTCCAGTCCCGAAAGTGAGGACGGGAGTTCCGGCCGACCGTGTGGAAACAAGACCCCCGGGTCGGTTCCCAATCCCGGTTGGGGCAGCTCGGCGAAATCGATGTCGCCCTCTTCCTCTTCGTCTCCCGACAGTCCTTCGGGGACGTAGGCCGTGCGGGTGGGATCGTGTACCGACGGATCGTCGGTCCGTGAACCATCGTGCTGCTTTTCACTGAACAGCAGCACGCACCGACCAACGGCAATCACATCACCCTCCTGCAAGACTCGCATCTGGATCGGATGTCCGTTGACGCGAGTCCCGTTGGTGCTGTCGAGGTCCGTCAGAATCACGCGGCCGGAGTGATCCTGCAATTTCGCGTGGAAGCGGCTGATCCGGTCGTCGTTGAGTTGGATGGTGTTGTCATCCTCGCGACCAATCGAGACGGGCAGGGTTGATCGCGAAAAGACGCGACCGCGCTCCATCCCTTCCAAAACTCGAATGGTCACGAGCGTCATCAATGAATTCCCGAACTCTCAATTCCCGAACTCTGCCAAAACTCAGCCCTCTGTCCGAGCCGACGCGACATTTTCAACCGCGCGATTGGTACGGTGTCTTGTTACACGCATTATCGACGAGCGTCAAGCAGCGTCTTCAGGCGTTTCACAGCATATCACAGAGCACGCAACTCAGCCGCACATCAGACGGTGAGTCAACTCGTGGTCGTCATACGCCGACTCGACCGCGCAGGCCACCGAGCCGACGAGATCGCGGCGCGTCACCGGCTTGCGCAGGACCGTAAAGGCATCCGCCTGTTCGGCATCGTCGCGCAAAGCCTCGGTGTAATCCGCCGTCATCAGGATGCAGGGGACGACGACGTGCAGCGTCCTCAACTGGCGCAGCGTCTCCAACCCGGTGAGCCGCTTCATGTGCATGTCGAACAATGCCAGATGGACTTCCTCTCGCGAGGCCAGTTCCAGGGCCTCTTCCCCCGAATCGGCTTCGATCAAGCGAAAGAAGGGGGCGAGGATTTCGCAGACCGCGCGACGAAAATCCTGATCGTCGTCGGCCACCAATAACTGATACGTCGGCTCTGTCATGAACTTCCCCGCGTCGTGCGATCCTCCGCGACTCATCCCATCCGCGACATCGGGTAACACAAACGCCTTCCAAGGTCAATTCGAGCGGCCTCAACTTCAACTCCAGGTGGTCTCGTCCGGCGGCTCACCCGCTCGTCGTTCTTGGTATTCTCACCGGCGAGGCAGTCTGGACGACGACGCTTTCCACACGCAATTCACCAAAGGTCTGATCGATGACGAACCCCAAGCGAATCCTGGCCGCGATCCTGGTTGTCCTGCTCGTGCGCGTCGCCGAGGCTCAGACCACCGAGAAAACTCCGCCCGAGAAAAAGCTGCCGCTGCCGGGTGAGGTGTTCCTCGTCGAGGGGCGGACGGCGTTTGTGATCCCGCCCGACACGAAGGCCCCCGACGGTGCGACTCCCTGGGTCTGGTACGCGCCGATGCTCCCCAACCTGCCCGGCACCGAGGAACGCTGGATGTTCGAACGTTTCACGAAGGCGGGGATCGCGATCGCCGGGATCGATGTCGGCGAGTCATACGGCAGCCCCGATGGCCGCAAGCTGTTCTCGGCGTTTCATCGCGAACTGACCGAAAAACGAGGCTTCGCGCCGAAGCCCGTGTTGCTCGGTCGCAGTCGTGGTGGACTGATGACGCTCGGTTGGGCCGTCGAAAACGCGGACAAGGTCGGCGGCTTTGCCGGCATCTATCCGGTCTGCAACATCGCCAGCTATCCGGGAGTGCCCCAGGCCAGCGGCGCCTACCGACTGAAGCCGGACGAACTCGCCGCGCAGCTCGCCGATCACAATCCGATTGACCGACTCGCCACGCTGGCCAAGGCGAAAGTGCCACTGTTCGCGATCCACGGCGACATCGACAAGGTCGTCCCGCTCGAAGCCAACTCCGGCGAGGTGCGGAATCGCTACCAAACCCTCGGTGGCGAGATGCAACTCCTCGTCCCCGCTGGACAGGGTCACAACATGTGGTCCGGCTTCTTTCAGTGCCAGGAACTGGTCGACTTCGTCATCGCCAATGCCAAGTCGAAATGAGGCTCTTCGGCATTCGTGTCGATATGGAATTACGTCTCACACGAAGGCACGAAGAAGAAAACCGCAGCCATTTCCTCCTTTGTGCCTTTGTGACTTTGCGTGAGCCCCCTTTACCAAATCGCGTCAGCCGGGGTCAGCAACTGCACTCCCGATTCTTTGATGACGCCTCAAATTCGTCGGTCGTCGGTTGGCTCTCATTGGACCGCCTCACCATGTCCTCGGGATTGAACTCCAACGCCGCGTTCGCCGGTTCGAGGAATCGAAACCCGTTTCCAGCCCGTTGGCCCCTTTCTCGATGCCATCGGCCTCCTTCTCCACGCCGTCGGCCTTCTTCTTCAGGCTGTCGGCCTTCTTCTTCAGGCTGTCGGACGCGATCTCGAACACGTGGGAGGCTTTCCGGTGGCACAAAACCGGTCCTCAACACCGGTCAGCGCGATCGCCTCGCGCGCACCCTGTCCTCGTGCATTCCGTCAGGCTCAACCTCCCGTCCGTGAGAAATCCAGCCGTGATGACAATGGTCGCAGTGATAGGTGTATGCACGCGGATACTCGACCGGCCCCACCAGCGACGTCACCGCGTTCTACGCGTAGCCCTTGAACGCTGCTCCGTACCCGCATGCGGCACAGACGCAACTGGACCCGCAGCCCCCACTTTTTCTCGTCCTCCAGAGTGGTCTTCCTAGCACGCGTGCCGACCCGATGCACGGCCTCTCGCGCCTGAAACTACTTCGAGCCGAACAGTTTCGAATTCTTCCGCGTCGCCAACAATCGCCCCCGCACCCGTCGCTACAATGTCGGCCGCGCGCAGAGCCTCCTACTCATTCCGCCGCCAATTTCCTCGTCTCCATGATGGCCTTCCTTGGCCCCCGCGGAACTCGGCGTTCCTGTCCGCCAAACCGACTCAGCCCCACAAAGAATCGTAACCTTTTCGCTCAGGACCCCAGATGCCCCCCCCTTGGACAGCCTTGGACACGAGTGGTGCATCACTTGCGTGTCTGCGCGCACTTTGTCTACAATCGAGCAAATTGTTTTCAACCTCAAAGCTAGCGTAGCTCAACGGTAGAGCACCGGTTTTGTAAACCGGTGGTTGCGGGTTCAAATCCCACCGCTAGCT
The DNA here is from genome assembly GCA_031412755.1 of Schlesneria sp. GTDB lineage: Bacteria > Planctomycetota > Planctomycetia > Planctomycetales > Planctomycetaceae > Schlesneria. The sequence goes on from JANODP010000116.1 coordinate 12,725, forward strand.
TCTTTGTTTGCAATGCGTTCGGTTTTTTGGGGAGCTCCGCTAGCAAACGTGAGGATCGGCGGGATACCCGAGTGGCCAAAGGGGCCAGACTGTAAATCTGGTGGCAATGCCTTCGCAGGTTCGAATCCTGCTCCCGCCATTGCGATGCGTTCTTCGTCCGAGGCTGTTTCTGCTACCGATTGCGGGTGTAGCTCAATGGTAGAGTTCCAGCCTTCCAAGCTGGCCACGTGGGTTCGATTCCCATCACCCGCTTTGATGTCCTCCCTCGTCGTTCTGTTGCCAATTGAAAGCTTGAATCGAGATCTGGCATTGGTTTTTCTTGGCAGCCGACCAATTGCCTATCGCACTGTTGGATAAGCCGTAGCGCTGTTGGCTTGCGCGTTCCTATTGGAAGTGCGAGCAGGCGGGTCGCCTGTTCTGCGATTTTCAACAGATTGCGAGAGTGTTCGTAGTCATGTCCGCTAGGTGGGCTGGGTTCCGAATTGTGGTGTAGGTTGACAAACACGTGGGTGTTGTTCATTCTTCACCACAGCGCTGCTGTAGCTCAGTTGGTAGAGTGCGTCCTTGGTAAGGACGAGGTCATGGGTTCAAGTCCCATCAGCAGCTTCGTTGAAATTGGTGGCGTTGTGCACGCCGCCGAGATCCTGTTGTTTAGGATGCTTTGGCAAATCAAGTAAGAGAAAAGGTTTCTAAGAAATGGCAAAGGAAGTCTTCCAGCGTACGAAGCCGCATGTAAACGTCGGGACGATCGGTCACATTGACCACGGCAAGACAACTACGACAGCAGCGATCTTGGCTGTCCAGACCGCCAAGGGGCTCGCCAAATTCAAGAGCTATGCGGATATTGCAAAAGGCGGAACGGTACGCGACGAAACCAAAACAGTCACAATTGCGGTCAGCCATGTCGAGTACGAAACGGCCGCTCGTCACTACGCGCACATTGATTGTCCAGGTCACGCAGATTATATCAAAAATATGATCACCGGTGCCGCTCAAATGGATGGGGCGATTCTCGTTGTTTCCGCAGCCGATGGCCCGATGCCACAAACCCGGGAACACATTCTACTTGCCAAGCAGGTGAATGTGCCGGCATTGGTTGTGTTTCTTAATAAGTGCGATTTGGTTGATGATGAGGAGTTGCTTGAGTTGGTTGAGATGGAAATTAGAGACTTGCTAAGTAAGTACGAGTTCCCGGGGGACGATATTACCATTGTTCGCGGCAACGCAAAGGGTGCCCTCGACAACCCCGCAGATCCGAAGTTCAGTGAATGCATTTCCAAATTGATGGACGCGCTTGATAAGGATGTGCCGGAGCCAGCTAGGGAGACGGATAAGCCTATGCTGATGGCCGTTGAGGACGTTTTCTCAATTGAAGGCCGCGGGACTGTGGTTACTGGCAGGATCGAGCAGGGTATTCTCAAGGTGGGCGACAAAGTTCAGATTTTGGGTTTGGCGGATCCTCAGGAGTCGGTTTGTACCGGCGTTGAAATGTTCAACAAAACTCTCGACGAGGGAAGAGCTGGTGATAATGTTGGAGTTCTTATCCGCGGAATACGGAAGGAGGACGTACAGCGCGGCCAAGTTCTGGCAAAGCCCGGATCGATTAAGCCACATACAAAATTTGAAGCTCAAGTGTACGTTTTGAGTAAGGACGAAGGAGGACGCCATACTCCATTCTTCAGTGGCTACCGCCCGCAGTTCTACTTTCGCACCACAGACGTTACGGGCGAAGCAAATCTGCTTGGCGGGGCTGAAATGTGTATGCCCGGAGACAATGTAAAAGTATCGGTCTTGCTTGGCAAACCAATTGCTATGACAGAAAACGTTCGGTTTGCAATCAGGGAGGGTGGCAAAACGGTAGGCTCGGGGGTCGTCACGAAGATTGTTGAGTGACCTCGTTGATCGTTCTTTCGATGACGATTGTTTTATTGTTACTTGTGTTTCATTGCATCTTGTTTGCACGCCGGAGGCTTCATGGCTAGAGAGTATGTTTGGCTTGAATGCACTGAAACCGGAATGCGAATCTGCCGGATCACAAAGGAAACGAAGGGCACTGAAAGATTGCAGCTTCGAAAATACAACCGTCGCACACGCAGACACGTGCTGTGTAAAGAGAGTCGCAAGAAGTGACTGGGCTTGCGACTCGGATTCGAGCGCTTGGCCGGCGAACAAGTCCGTTACGGGCGTAGCTCAATTGGCAGAGCACTGGATTCCAAATCCAGGTGTTGGGGGTTCAAGTCCCTCCGCCCGTGTTCTGAGTGCTAGGCCAACGGACGGGATTGCAATTGGTTCCTGCGGAGATTCGGGTATAGTTGTCTTACGCAACACGCATTTATGGTGGATACAATGAAGATGGGTGGCTCATGCATACCGTTTTATATGCACGTATTCCAGTATAATATACACAGGAGAAATCAGGGGCGGTTAGTTCGGTATGTCGTACTTGTTGTTCTTTGGATTCTTGCCGCGGTGATCTGCCAGAGTCTGTACAGTGCCATTGGTGATTTTTTTGGCGCCGTGTTTTCTGTCACGACAATGGCGCTCCTCGCCTCGTTATTCGGCTGGGTTGCATACAGGTTAATTCATTTTCCGCCAGTCGCTGACTTCTTGATTGATGTTCAACTCGAGTCCTCCAAAGTGTCTTGGTCTAATTGGATTGAATTGCGGCGAACAACTCTTATTGTCTTGTCAGCCATGGTTTTGTTTAGTGCTTATCTATTCGCATGTGACGTCTCTTGGCAATTTGTGCTCCGGTCGCTGTCCATTTTGAATATCAATGTCTGACGCAGCTATCCTAGGATGGCTGCCTTATCGTTGGTGATTTGCTGCTATTTGAGGGTTTGTGCCCAGACGCAGGTTCTTAGTATTTGGTGCCACCAAATCATGCATAACGCTGCTGGTGTTGAATGTAACGATATGAAATGGTATGTCGTTAAAGTGCAGAGCAACAGGGAGAAGTCGATTCGCGATTCCCTGATTCGGCGATTTAAGCGCGACGGAATGGAAGCAATGTTCGGCCAGGTTCTTGTTCCGGTAGAAAAGCATGTGGAGAACAAGTCGGGCAAAAGTCGAGTCACGGAACAAAAGCTGTTTCCGGGTTATCTGCTTGTGCAAATGGTATTGAACGAAGAGACCTGGTTTTTGGTGAGAAACACCAGTGGCGTCGGAGACTTTACAGGAGCGGCCGGCCATCCTGCACCAATGCATGATTCAGAGATTGAGGGCATTCTGTCTCGCCAGGTGTCGGCGGCGCCGGTGCCAGCCGCGAAAGAGTTGAATTACCGGGCAGGCGATGTCGTAACAATCAAGGATGGGGCGTTTTCTGGATTCAAAGGAGTGGTTGATTCTGTTGACGACGGCAATGGCAAGGTGACGGTTTTGATCGAAATATTCGGTAGGCCAACACCCGTTGACCTTGAATCATGGCAGGTCGAGAAAGATTGAAACTTTTAGGCTTACCACGTTGTCGTATTAAGCACCCGGCTTGAATGTTAGGTCTCACGCAAATTTTGTGAAGGTATGAACGATGGAATCGCGTTCATTCGCAATTTATGTGGATCGATTGAAATTCCATCAAATCGACACGAATGGTTAGGGCGTTGATAAACAGAATTGTAATTTGCTTTTTAGTCGGTTGCTCAAGGGTCTAACTGCAATGCCGAAGAAATCCGTCAAGCTGAAAGCACAAGTCAAAGTCCAGATTGCTGGAGGCAAGGCTACCCCCGCCCCGCCTGTCGGAACGGCGCTTGGCCCGCACGGTATTAATCTTGGGCAGTTTGTTCTGCAATTCAATGAAAAGACACGCGATCTGAACGGAATGATTGTTCCGGTTGTCGTTTCAATATTCGATGATCGAAGTTTTTCATTCGTCCTGAAGAGCCCTCCAGCTTCGGTTCTGTTGAAACATGCTGCGTCAGTTGCCAAGGGTGCCGCAAATGCAAAGACGGACGCAGTGGGTGTTGTGTCCTCGTCACAAGTCAATGAGATTGTTGAAGCTAAAATGGAAGACTTGAATACACGTGATCGTTCACAGGCGTTTCATATGATCGTTGGCACAGCCCGTAGTATGGGAATTCGTGTTTTAGACTGAAGTTACACCATCCAATATTAGTAAGCGCATGCCATGCAACGTTATTCGAAGCGAATGAAATCTCACATAGCGCGGACCGCTGGGTTGGGTACGGTAACCGCTCAGTCGGCCTTATCTACTTTGCGATCTCTTGAATCGGTGCTCGCAAATAACATTAGAAAATGCCGTTTTGACCAGACGGTCGTGTTGCAAGCCAACCTTGGTATTGACCCCAGACAAGCAGACCAGATCGTCCGGGGTTCGATAGTGTTGCCGCACGGTATCGGCAAAACGAAACGAGTCATCGCATTCGCTCAAGGTGAGCAGGCTGTCTCGGCAGCGTCGGCTGGTGCGGATGTCGTTGGGGGAAAAGAGTTGGCAGACAGGATTCGGACGGGTTGGCTTGATTTTGATGTGGCGGTCGCGGCGCCTGACATGATGGCAGTTGTTGGCCCATTGGGAAAAATTCTCGGCCCCAGAGGCATGATGCCCTCACCAAAGGCTGGGACGGTTACGCAAGACGTGGGTTCTGTTGTACGTGAGTACAAGGCTGGGAAGGTCGAATTCCGATGCGATTCCGGGGGTAACGTGAATTGCGTTCTTGGAAAGCTGTCGTTTTCCGAAGAGATGCTACTGGATAATCTGCAGGCATTTCTCCAGTACCTCCGCACCTTGAAGCCTCAGACATCCAAGGGCCAGTACATTCGACGCGTGGTATTGGTCGGCACAATGACGCCATGTATCGCGATTTCAGTCTAAATATCCGTTATGCAGCACACTGCGGAGCGATCATGAGTAGAGACGTTAAGCGAATGATGATTGATTCGATTCAAATGGCGATCGGAGATGCTCGAGATTTTCTGGTTGTCGATGTTTCTCGCGTGAGTGCTGAATCAGTAAATAGAATCCGCCTTAATCTCGCTGAGCAGCGCATTCGTCTGATCTGTGTACGGAACGCTGTCGCTTCCCGTGCGTTGAGCGACCTTGGGTTGGAGTGTGCTGCACAGGTACTCGTTGGACCCTCGGCGCTAGTCTTTGGTGGTGAAGATATCTCTTCAGTCTCGAAGGAAATCGCTAAGTGTGCTGAGCAAGACAAGGGATTTGAGATTAAATCTGGAATTGCTGAAGGGGCCGTTTTGTCTCGCGAGGATGTTGATCTTCTAATAAAAAGCCCTGGAAGAATGGAATTGCTGTCACAGTTGTCTGCTTGCATAGTACGTCCGGGCATCAAGCTTGCATCTACACTCTCCAATTCGTATGGACTGCTTGCGAGCCAAATCGACCGAGTCTCTCGCCAGTAAAGATTGCAGATTTGGTTGTCCGAACTGTTTGACGCCTTGGGAATCGACAGCAGAGATCGTTATACACTATGAACCCTAGGCTGCAAATCACGGGTTTATCGTTCGATGATTCATGGTAAAGTGGATTGCAACGCCGCTGCATGTCGCAATGGCGTTTGATTTTCACGTAGCGATAGAAAGAGTGCAGTATGTCAGAATTGGGTTTTGATTCAACCATCACACAACTCGGCGACCAAATCGTTGGACTTACACTTCTGCAAGCCAAGTCCCTTAGTGATTACCTGCGCAAGGTGCATGGGATCGAACCTGCAGGAGTGTCCATTTCGTCTGGACCAGGTTCGTCCGGCGGTGTTGCGGCTGCAGCAGTCGAGGAAAAAAGTGAGTTTGATGTAGTCTTGACGGGATTCGGCGAGAACAAAATTGCTGTAATCAAGGTCGTTCGTGCAGCCACAGGATTAGGGCTCAAGGAAGCCAAAGACTTGGTTGAAGCCGCGCCGAAAGCAATTAAGAGTTCGGTGTCAAAGGAGGATGCTGCCAAATTGAAGGCCGAGATCGAACAGGCTGGCGGCGTATGCGAAGTCAAGTAAAGCACGGCTCTCGCGATCAAAGTCACGCCGGCTTATTTAAATAGCTGCAACAGTCTGGTGGCGACTGATGTTTTATTGTGCGTTGGGTCAACGTGTATAGTGTTCACGTTGTGAGTTTTCTGTTCACTGCAGAATGACCGCCTCCGTCCATGTCGCTGTCCTACATGAGCAACTTGAGCTGTATTAAATACACGTTTTTTACATGACAGAAATTAAAAAATGGCCATTCCAGTCGAGCGGACTATACGTGCGGACGTGATTCGGAAGCTGGGATCTGCGTTTGGTGACTTCGACATAACTAACCTGACTGAAATTCAAACGCAATCTTACGCAAAATTCTTGCAGCGAGACATAGATCCTGTTAATAGAGTCGATTGGGGTCTTGAGGCAATTTTGCGTGAAGTGTTTCCTATTGATTCATACGACAGCAGATGTCGCTTGGAGTATCTCCGATATGAGCTCGGTAAGCCAAGATATTCAGCGCTTGAGTGCCGCCAATTGCGATTGACGTATGGGATGCCGTTTCGCGTTTGGCTTCGATTGGTATCTGAGAGTACTGTTGAAGAAGAGGTCTATCTGGGTGATCTTCCAATTATGATTGGGGGCGGCGAGTTCATCATCAATGGTTCAGAAAGAGTTGTTGTCAGTCAATTGCACCGTTCGCCGGGTGTGGATTTTGTTCAGAATTCAGAGCCCGGTGAGCGCAAGCAGTTCTCGTGCCGCGTGATACCAGAGAGGGGTAGTTGGATTGAAATCGTGGTGAGCAAAAGGGGGACTCTAGGGGTACGTATTGACCAGAGTGGTCGTTTCCCTGCCATGACATTCCTGCGAGCGCTGTCCGCTGATTTCGGCAGCAGTACATCGTTAGTAAAGCTGTTCTACAGCACCACAGTCGTTAAGTGTAACAAGGATGACTCTGTTCAGAAGTTGACCGGCAAGTTTCCGACATTCGACGTTGTGTATCCTCATGGACATCCCCGTTGCGGCGAGATTATTATCGAACTCGGCCAGCAGATCACGCAGTCTGCTGCCGAGGAAATTCGGACGGCAGCCATCAAGTCCGTCGAGGTCATCGAGGAATTGAACGACCCCGTAGCATTGGCGAGTATCTTAGAGGATCCAACCTCTTCGCATGAAGATGCACTGCTGCGAATCTATCAACGCCTTCGTCCGGGCAATCCCCCCCAGCTAGAAAAGGCGTCCGAACTATTCAATGAGAAATTCTTTGATGTTAATAGGTATCGCTTGGGTCGAGTGGGTAGGTTTCGTGTGAACCGAAAATTTGATCAGAGTATCCCGGATACCGAGATGACGCTTCGCCCAGAAGATGTGGTTAATGCCATCAAGTATGTAGTGATGCTATGTACTGGTGAGAACTCAGTCAATGTCGATGATATTGACAATCTCGGTAATCGTCGCCTGCGAACAATCGATGAGTTGGCGACTGAAGAAATCCGTAAGGGTTTTTTGAAATTAAGACGCACAGTGCAAGAAAGAATGAGTCTGAAAGACGGCGAGGATTTGGCGCCGAGAACGCTCGTCAATCCTAAGAGCGTCTCGTCTGCAATTGAATACTTTTTCGGTCGTGGTGAGTTGTCACAAGTTGTTGATCAGACCAATCCATTGGCTACCCTGACGCATGAGCGGAGGCTAAGCGCATTGGGCCCTGGGGGATTGAATCGCAAACGGGCCGGATTCGAGGTTCGTGACGTACATATCTCTCATTACGGCCGGATTTGTCCGATCGAGACACCAGAGGGAACGAATATAGGACTCATCTCCAGTTTGAGTATCTTTGCCAGGATTGACGACTATGGTTTTCTCATTACGCCTTACCGCGTAGTGCAAAACCGTCGTGTGACAGCAGAGGTGAAGTGGTTGCGTGCCGATGAAGAATCGTCTGTTTACATCGCGCCAGCAGACACGAAATTGTCTGGTGATTCTTTTGCCGACGATCGCGTGATGGCAAGGCACCTGAACGATGTCGCTTGGGTGTCCGTTGTCGATATCAATTTTACCGACGTGTCTCCTTGTCAGATGGTGGGCGTCTCAGCTGGGTTAATTCCGTTTCTTGAGCACGACGACGCCAATCGAGCATTAATGGGATCAAATATGCAGCGGCAAGGCGTCCCGCTACTGATAACCGAGGCACCTCTGGTTGGCACGGGATTGGAATTGTCGGTAGCGGAGTGCTCTGGCATGGTGTTGAAATCTGATCGTTCAGGAAAAGTGACCTACGTCGATAGTATGGCAATTGAAGTCGAGGGTCGTCGATATTCGCTGAGGAAATTTACTGGCTTGAATGAGCGGACATGCCTCAACCAAAAGCCGATTGTCAAGATCGGTCAGCGGGTTAGCAAGGGGCAGGTTTTGTGCGACAGTGCTGGCACTGCTGGAGGGGAATTGGCGCTTGGGCGTAATATATTAGTCGGATTCATGTCTTGGGAGGGGTATAATTTTGAGGATGCGATCATTCTTTCCGAGCGACTTGTCAAAGAAGACGTATACACATCTATACATATCGACGAATTCGACATCGAAGTTCGGGAGACGAAGCTTGGCCGAGAGGAATTTACTAGAGACATACCCAATGTTAGCGAGAAGTCCCTGAGACATTTGGATGGCGGGGGGGTTGTCGCAATTGGAACCTTCGTATCTCCGGGTGACATTTTAGTTGGAAAAGTTTCGCCCAAGGTGAAGACAGAGTTGACGCCTGAGGAGAAGCTGCTCCACGCAATTTTCGGGCGAGCAGGCGAGGACGTGAAGAACGAGTCTTTGGAAGTTCCAAGCGGTACCGAAGGCATAGTCATACATACTGAGCGGTTCTCACGGAGAATGAGCCTGTCGGAAGCTGATCGAAGGGATTTTGAGCAGGAATTGAGTCGGACGGAGCAGTCGGGTAATGAGGCGGTAGCAGTTGCGTTTCAGAAGTTCCTTCGTGTCTTTGAAATTGCCATTGGATGTCATCTTAAGGATGACAGCGGTAACGAGCTACGCAGTTTGCAGTCCCACAAGGAATTGGCGGATTGTGCTGAGCGATTTCTCGTAAAATTCGAAAGTGTCATGGTGCAGAGCCCGCAGAAACGGGCTGAATGCCGGCGAGTCATCAAGGAGTTCTGGCCGACCATTGAAGAAGCAATTGACAATCGTGATCAGCAAATAAACACGCTGCGACGGGGTGACGAGTTGCCGAGTGGTGTCCTGCAAATGGTCAAGGTATACGTTGCTTCAAAGCGACAGATTTCAGTGGGCGACAAGATGGCTGGCCGTCATGGCAACAAGGGTGTTATATCGAAAATACTTCCCATAGAGGACATGCCATTTCTGAGCGACGGCACCCCGATCGATATCATTCTTAATCCCCTTGGAGTGCCAAGTCGTATGAATGTCGGCCAGATTATGGAAACACACCTTGGCTGGGCAGCGGCAAAACTTGGCTTCAAGGTCCGATGCCCGGTATTTGATAGTCCGTCGGAGCTTGCGATCGTCAACTTGCTGCGGGACGCGGGATTGCCCGAAGATGGCAAAGCTCAATTGTTCGATGGGCGAACGGGAGATCCATTTGATCAAAAGACGACGGTCGGGTATATTTACATGCTTAAGTTGCACCATTTGGTTGAGGACAAAGTGCACGCACGAGCGACCGGCCCGTATTCGTTGATAACACAGCAGCCACTCGGCGGTAAAGCCAGATTCGGTGGCCAACGCTTTGGTGAAATGGAAGTTTGGGCACTGGAAGCGTATGGTGCGGCATTTATTCTGCAAGAATTGTTGACCGTAAAGAGTGACGATGTCGAGGGCAGGACGAAGATTTACGAGTCAATGGTCAAGGGTGAGAACACACTTGAGGCCGGCACTCCTGCTAGTTTTGAAGTGCTAAACAACGAGATAAGAGGTTTGTGTTTGAATCTTCAGCTTGAAAAGGCGCAGCGGTGACTCGTAATTATTCGGTCTGTTGCCGCTATCCCAGATAACAGATTGCTGCCGGTTGTGTTCTTCGGTTGATGCATGTTTACTACAAAGCTCAGGAGATTGGCGTGAGTACTACCGAAACCTCGTATGATCGCGTCAACGAGTATTCGGCAATTCGAATTGGCATGGCAAGTCCGCATGATATTCGTAGTTGGTCATTTGGCGAGGTGAAAAAGCCGGAGACGATCAATTATCGCACATACAAGCCGGAACGTGACGGTTTGTTTTGTGAAAGGATTTTCGGTCCGGAAAAGGACTGGGAGTGTGCCTGCGGCAAGTACCGTGGCATGAAATACAAAGGCATGATTTGCGACCGCTGTGGAGTTAAGGTGACGCACAGCCGCGTACGCAGAAAACGCATGGGGCATATTGAGTTGGCGGCTCCCGTTGTGCATATCTGGTTTTTTAAATCGATGCCGAGTCGCCTTGGTGCATTGCTGAATGTCAAAACAACAGCTTTGGAGCGTGTCATTTATTTTCAGGATTATATTGTCGTAGATCCTGGTGACACACCGTTGCGCAGGGGTCAATTGTTGTCGGAGGAAGAGGCGCGAGCGGCTCGCGCAAAATATGGTGAGGCGACATTCGAAGTTGAGATGGGGGCTGAAGCTGTCAAGAAGATGCTCGCAACGTGCGACTTGGCAGGATCTTCAGCGAAGTTACGAACAGAAATGAAATCGACAGCGAGCCAGCAAAAGAAGAAAGAGCTAATCAAACGGTTGAAGATTACGGAAGCATTGCGTGATAGTGAGAACAAGCCCGAATGGATGGTTCTCGATTGCATACCGGTCATACCGCCAGACTTAAGGCCACTCGTGCTTCTGGACTCCGGCAACTTTGCTACTAGCGATCTTAATGATTTGTATCGGAGAATAATTAATCGCAACAATCGCCTGAAGAAGCTAGTTGATTTGAATGCGCCCGAGGTGATTGTGCGCAATGAAAAGCGTATGCTACAGCAGTCCGTGGATGCATTGTTTGATAACAATCGTTGCAAGCGGCCGGTGCTCGGCTCGTCGAACCGTCCGCTCAAGTCGTTAACGGACATGATTAAAGGTAAGCAGGGGCGATTTCGCGAGAATTTATTGGGAAAGCGAGTCGATTATTCTGCTCGCAGTGTAATTGTTGTCGGACCGACGTTGGAGTTGAATCAGTGCGGATTGCCCAAAAAAATCGCGTTGGAACTTTATCAACCGTTCATCATCCGCAGACTTAAAGAGCTGGGGCATGCCGACACCATCAAGAGCGCCAAGCGAATGCTCGAGCGTCGTGACGATGAAGTTTGGGACATCTTGGAGGAGGTGATAGCCAACCACCCCGTGCTGATGAATCGTGCTCCCACACTACACCGCATGGGCATTCAGGCGTTTGAGCCGACACTGGTTGAGGGAAATGCAATCCGGGTTCACCCGCTTGTCTGCAGGGGTTTCAATGCGGACTTCGATGGTGATCAGATGGCCGTTCATCTTCCGTTGTCAATTGAGGCACAGGTTGAAGCAACAACGTTGATGATGTCAACTAACAACATTTTCAGTCCGTCGAATGGCGCGCCAATTATAAGTCCGTCACAAGACATTGTTATGGGTTGCTATTTTTTGACACTGAAGAAGCAGGATCGAATTGGCGAGGGTATTCGCTTCGCCTCCACCCTTGAGGTGCATACTGCGCTTTCGCAGAACAAGGTTTCCTTGCATTCAAGCATTAAGATCAGGCTTCCCAAGGATAAGCGAGTCAAGGGAGACGGGGCCGAGGGTTATGTCAATGGCTCTCTCATTGAGACAAGCGTCGGCAGGGTGCTGTTCAATGACTTTCTTCCGAGCAAGATGGCTTTCTATAACAATACGATGAAAAGCAAGGATCTCGCGAATGTGATATCGGACTGCTATTTGGAACTGGGCAGGCGGTTTACGATTCAACTGCTCGATCGCATGAAGGAGTGCGGTTTCAGAGAGTCGACTCGCAGTGGTCTGTCTTTTGCGACGAGTGATTTGAAGACGCCAGATAACAAGGAGAGTGTGATTGCAGCGGCGGAGGCCGAGGTGCTGAAGCGAGACAGGCTGTATCAGCGAGGTATTATCACCGCCCAAGAGAGATACAACCAAGTCCTCGATCAATGGACACATGCCAGTGAAGAAATACGCAGCGCGATGATGGAGGCGTTCAAGAACGACCTTCGCGACGGCGGGTCATACGTGAACCCGATTTATTTGATGGCGGATTCGGGGGCGAGAGGCGGACAGGAGCAGATTCGTCAGTTGGCAGGCATGCGTGGTTTGATGGCGAAGCCGAGTGGAGAGATTATTGAAACTCCCATCAAGGCAAACTTCAGGGAGGGTTTGACAGTACTCGAGTATTTCAGTTCTACACACGGTGCTCGCAAAGGTTTGGCCGATACTGCGCTAAAGACGGCGGACAGCGGCTATCTGACGCGGAAGTTGGCGGACGTTTGTCAAAACATGGTTATTACGGCGCACGATTGTGGAACATTGAAGGCTATAACGAGGGGCGTGGTTTACCGCGGCGAAAAGGTTGAGGTTAGTTTGATAGACGCCATACGCGGTCGAGTCAGCCGGACCAATATTGTGAACCCGATTACGGACGAGTTGATCGTCCGCGAGAACGAACTGATCACAGTCGATGTGGCACGCAGCATTGAGTCGCTTGGTCTGGAGCGCATACAGGTCCGCAGTCCGATGACGTGCGAGGCAGATCTGGGGATGTGCCGCCTCTGTTATGGCATGGATCTTTCAACAGGTGCGCTGGTCGAGGAGGGGTTGGCCGTTGGGATCATTGCAGCGCAAAGTATCGGCGAGCCCGGTACACAGTTGACCATGCGGACGTTCCATATCGGCGGCGCGGCGTCTCACGAAGTCGAGGACAATGAGATCAAGACGCGTCGTGCCGGCAGGGTCCGGTTCGCCCGCATACGCAGCGTTGTGAATTCGGATGGCAAGAGTGTTGTTTTGGGTCGGAATGGCGAAGTTACAATCGTCGACTCAAAGGACCGTGAGTTGGAAAAGTATACGATACCAAGTGGGGCCGTTCTTGCAGTCGCTGAGATGGATGTTGTCGAACCAGGCCAGGTGCTTTGCAACTGGGATCCGCACTCTGTCCCGATACTTTGTGAGGTCGGTGGACGAGTTAGGTTTGAGGATTTGGTTGAGGGGCAGTCGATTCGGTCGGAAAAAGACTCAAATGGCAACATGAGACGGACGGTAATCGAGCACAAGGGGGATCTACATCCTCAGATTATTCTGGAGGACACGACCGGAAGGATTTTGGACTTTTATTACCTTCCGGAACGAGCCAGTGTCGAGGTCCAAGAGGGTCAAGTGGCAACGGCGGGATCAGTATTGGCCAAGACTCCTCGGGAGTCAGCTGGCACCCAAGACATCACCGGAGGTTTGCCTCGCGTCACGGAACTGTTTGAGGCCCGAAAGCCGAAGGAACCCGCGATTATTGCAGAAATCGACGGTGAAGTTGAACTAGTTGCGGAGAAGAAGCGAGGCAAACGAGTTATTGTGGTGCGCGGCTCCGCAGGGCATGATGTTGAGCACTCAATCCCGCACGGTAAACAACTCTTAGTGCATGCGAAGGAGATGGTCCGTGCCGGGGATGCGCTCGTTCGAGGCCCTCTTGTCCCGCATGATATCTTGCGGGTGAGCGGTGAGGAGGCTGTTGAACAGTATCTGCTGCACGAGATTCAAACTGTTTATCGTTCGCAAAGGGTTGTGATTGACGATAAGCATATCGAGATCGTGATTTCGCAGATGTTAAGGAAAGTTCGAGTCGATGACGTCGGAGACACCCTGCTGTTGCCTGGGGTGTTAGTTGACCGGCTCGAGTTCCGACGGATAAATCAATCGCTTCAATCCCACTTGTGCGTGGTCGACCCGGGTGGGTCTGAATTCCAAGCCGGCGATTTAGTATCAGCGGATTTGATTGAGCAAGTGAACACCGAACTTGCGGCTGCGGGTGGGGCCGTTGTCACGACGAGAAGTCCGGTTCCAGCGACAGCAAGTACGCAACTGCTTGGCATCACCAAAGCGGCAGTGCAGAGTGAGAGTTTCATTTCAGCCGCAAGTTTCCAAGAAACGACGAAAGTTTTGACCGAAGCGGCAATTGCGGGAAGAATTGATAATCTAGTGGGACTCAAGGAAAACGTGATTTTGGGGCATTTGATACCTGCTGGTACGGGTTTTACTCTTCATCAACAGTCGGAGGTTCGCATAAGACCCGAAGCATTGGCGGAGATTTACGCTGAAAGGGACCGGATCATGTCCGCGCGGGCGAACCTACTGAATGAGCCGGATTTGACCGGTGGAGCAGCGATACCTTCGGTATCTGGCAAGTAACACGCGTGGACGTTTGCGATGGCCTAGGAATGGCGGATTCCGGTGGGGGAGCCAGAATGGTTTCCTGAAAGGAGTTTTCCATGAGCAGGAAGTCTGTTCGTGTGATTGCTGAGTTGTTGATGCCCCTCGCCCAAGTAGCGGCGGTTTACTGACGAATTCAAACGTGACTCGGTTCGGTTGGTCACCGACGAGCGATCCACGCCGTAGCGGCTGGGCTATTCCGTCGCTGGTCCCGTGACCGCAACATCCGCAGGCCGATCTTGCGGCGCTGGACGAGTTAGAAAAGTTCAACTTCCGGCTCGTCAAGATCCAAGCCGCGCATCACGGTCGCCAGCTCCAGGGTCTTCCCCGGAGACGAGCCGCGGTCGGCCAGAAAATCACTCCGAATACATCTCCATCGCCTTGTTCCAGCGTCTCACCGTCTCTCGGCAGGTTGCACGGTCAGAAGGCAGCGTGAGCGGGCGGCCTCGACCGTCGAGGATGATTCCGGACGTGCCGCCATGAATCGTGCGGGTCAACGGTTTGCCGGGGCCGGCACCGACGTCGAAGCCTCGGGCAGGATCGAGTTGAACTTGGGCGGTCTCTCCCCGACCGAGACGCAGCCGTTGGAGATCGCTGAAACGGAGTTCGCCTGAATCTCGCAACGCTCCCGAAAACTTGTAGCCGCAGATCGGAGTCCCCGGTTTCGCGAGGCCTTTCGGGGCGATGCACGTGCCGAGGTAGATCAGGCAGTCCCGCTCGAAGACCTCCATCGCGGCGCGGGGATGGACAGAGGCCAGCACGCCGAGATGCGGCATCATGAAGATGCTGTCCTTCGCCAGCCGCGTGATCCCTTCCGGCTCGAAGGCGTCGATCAGCATCATCGCCGTCTGCTCCATGCGTGGGGCGTGTGAGAGGACTCCGCCCGAAGCGACCAGTAGATCGAGGGCCATGTTGTTGACGATCGACCGGTCGCCCGTGTTCTGTCCGAAGGCATCGCCGATCGACCGCTGTTGCTGCACTCCCGCCAGTGTCGTCGCGAACTGCTTGTGCTGGATGTACGAGAGCCGCAGCGCCTCACGCGCAACCGCCTGCTCGAACATCAGCGCTTCCAGCGTCTGCGGAATCGTCGTCGGGCGGATCATCTTGTTCTTCACCCGGTTCCGCAGCTCGCGCTCGTCACTGTCGTAGGGCACCCACCGCAGGATCATCGGCAGCGTGGCCTCGGCGAGGACGTTCGAGATCGAATAGCTCATCCCGAGATTCGCGCTGACCGTGCGATTGAACGTCCCGCCGAAGACACTGAAGACGTCGGTCGTCGCGCCGCCGATATCGACTCCGACCGCGTTGATCCCCTGCCGCTCGGCGATCGTCTTGAGAATGTCGCCCACCGCGCCGGGGGTCGGCATGATCGGAGCATCGGCCCACGAGATCAGCTTGTCGTAGCCGGGGGCATGCGCCATCACGTGTTCGAGAAACAGATCGTGAACGCGGTCGCGGGCCGGGGCGAGGTTCTCGCGCTCCAGCACGGGACGCAGGTTTTCAACGACCGACAAAGCACAGACGTTCCCCAGCACGTCCTGCACGAGCACGGCCGCATCGCGATTCCCCGCGTAGATCACCGGCATCTGGTACTGCCCGCCGAACCGGGGCTGCGGCTTCGCGGGAGCGATCAATTCCGCAAGCTGCACGACATGAGACTTCGTCCCGCCATCGGTTCCCCCCGCGAGCAGGATCATGTCGGGACGCAGTTCGCGAATCCGCTGAATCTGCTCGAACGGCTTTCGTTTGTCGTTGGAGGCGAGCGTCTCCATCACGATCGCGCCGGCTCCGAGGGCCGCCCGCTCGGCACTGGCGGCGGACATCTGCCTCACCACTCCCGCGACCAGCATTTGCAGGCCGCCCCCCGCGCTGGACGTCGAGATGTAGATGTCGCAGCCATCCTTGCCGCGAGCGGGCCGGATCAGTTGGCCCTGCTCATCGACCAGTCGCCGCCCGGACAACTCCCCCACTTCGGTCGCCGCGTTGGTGACGCCGATGGTGACATCGGCCGCCGGTTCCTCGACCGTCGTCGGCGCTTCGCCCCGGTACGTCTGCCGGTACACGCCATCGACCTTCTCGATCAGGATGGCCTTGGTCGTCGTGCTGCCACAGTCGGTGGCGAGGATCACCTGCAACGAGTCGGGATCAATCATGAAAACCTCAGCAATGAGCAATGAGTGCTGAGCGATGAGGAAAGACAACACAGAACGCTGACCAACTGTCTCTGCTTCCTCATTGCTCAGCACTCATTGCTCATTGCTTCCAGCCGCTTTGAAATGTACTCGACCGCCCCGCGCTTCTCCAGAAACCCGGCAAACTCGCGCACGCCGGCCGGATCGAGAACCGCACCCAGGAACGGTTCAAAGAACCTCAACGACTGCCCGGCCAGATAACTGAGCGGCGCGGACGAATCGAGCACCATCTGCGCCGGCAACGTCATCCCCCGCCGCGCGATCTCCCGACAAACCGCATCAATCGCCGCTGCCTGAGTCGGTGAAGGCTCAACCGGTCCAGGCGGTTCGACCGCGAAAGCGTGCTTGAGCCAGATGAACACTGTCAGAGAACTCCGTGGAACTACCCAACAAACTGACCTTGCTCATTGAAGTTCATTGACCGACTCCGCCCGGCAGAATTCCAGATCATGTCGAACAGAGGCTTAAGTAGTTTCCCGGCTCCAACGTTGAGGTCGTCGATCACAATCTCTGGGATGAAGAGGTCCGATCGGTCGATTGGCGGAAACCAGCCGCAATCACTTTCATGACGGATGTATGCGCCTTTGACATCTGTCAACGTCAGAAAGCACCAAATCGGTGGTGAGATGCCCGCTTGTTTGAAGAATTGCAAGTATCGAGGAAACTTCTCAATCAAGTCTGGTTCGAATGTTTGCGTTCGTAAAAACGAGTATTTCTGATTTTCCTCCCGCGCATATTTGATCCCATTCCTGACAATCTCCAGTGTTCCGTTGCGAAAAATCTGCGAGTACACGCACTGCTCGCTAAACGGCTGTACGTCGGAAAGGTGGCCTCCACCGTAAAGCACATGCCCGTCCATGTTGAAGTGGGAATGCACGCCCCAACTTCCGGGGGGGAGCACATTGACGCCGAGTCGTTCAAGTTGGTGAATGTCTAATGAAACCGATGCCGTATACGATTCGACTGGCACAAGGTGAAGAATCATTTTTGCCGCTTCAGGAAGCGGAATCGGTGCCTCGCCATCCATGATTTGTCGAACGCGATCCCGTCTAAACGACTTGATCCGTTCAAAGATTGACTCCGACAAAGTAAACGCTGTCCGCAATTGTGAAGTATCCATTCGATACGCTCCACCTGAATTCCGCGCGAAGAAGTCTCCGCAGTCTTGGTAGGTGACTCGATGCGGGGCCATTAGGCTTTGAAGAATATGGATGATCAAGATGAATTTCCCCGGCTCGATTTCGATGAAAGTCGTAGTTGAAGCAATACGTGGTTCAAGCCATTGCTGAAGGAAGTCATCGAGCTGCCGTTTCTTTTGATCTGGGTCTTCGATTTCAATCCCGCAGATCGCAGTCGGCACGCCATTGATTTCTTTCATCCCGATAATCAAATGCCCACCGACAGTATTCGCGAACGAAGAAACATCCTTGAGGAACTCGATGATTTGCCGGTCGCGATCAGCCTTCTTCGTCTTTTTTTGTTCGTCGTCGTCTGATTGCCGCTCTCCTTTCGTCATTGGGTCCACGCGGTACATGGCTTCCTTGTACTCGACCGTTTTTCCTTCCTGCACGCTGTCGTCGATAAGCTGCTGAAGGTCTGCAATTGTGATTTCGTTCAACGGCTTTGTAAGCATGGCTGTTCTCTGAGCAATCCGTTCGATTGCTGTTTGCGCACGGGCGATGACTCGGGACTCAGTCGTTTCAGCTTGCGATCCCGAAACACCGATCCACCACGCTAAAAAATCTCGTGCGGGTAGGCCGTCGTGGAGCGGACGGCTTCGGCGTACTTCACTCCGCACGATTGGCCTCGATAGCGGGCGAGGGCTTCTTTGCCGAGTTGGGCTCCATCAAGCTGCTTCGGATCGTAGGGCTTGTTCGCCTGCATCGCCATCAGTCGGCCGAGCCATTCGATCGCGCGCGGCCAGTCGTCGGTGACATCGACGAACGTGTTCGGCTCGAAGCCGATCGTGTGGCCGGGGCCGTTGTCGTACCAGTAGATTCGCGACGGCGACTTGGTCTTCTGACCGAGGTCCAGCACGCGGTCGCCGTGCCTGAGCGCGATCTTGGAAAGCTGTGAGGCCATCTCGTGGTCGGTGTGGTGATCGTGCGGCCAGAGTTGGAATGCGACATCCGGCTCGATCGCTGCGACCGCTTCGGCCACCTTCCGCTTCGATTCTTCCGTCACGCCGAACCGCATTCCGGCGAAGTCGAGGAAATGCATCTCGATGCCGTACTCCTTGCTGATCTGTACGGTCTTCTCGACGAGTTCCTGGGCGCGATCGGCTCCCGGTTTCCAGTTGCTGTAGTCGCCGACCAGCGTCAGGATCACCACGCGATAGTTCTTCCGCAGCGCCTTGAGCAGGATGCCGGGAATCCCCCACACGCAGTCGTCGTAATGAGCACCAATGCCGAGGATCGTCTTGGACATGTTGTGGCTCTCGTGGGATGAGCTCAGGCAACTCATCAGAAAACGAACTGAAATTTGTTTCGGAGCGGGG
>JANODP010000117.1:0-4904 GCA_031412755.1 Schlesneria sp.
CCCCGCTCCGAAAAACAGAAATCAGAAGAGAGCTGACGCTCAAGAGAGCCGATGAACTCGATTACGCCGCAGCGCGATTGACTGACTGCGTCGGTTGCTGTGGCTCGCCGGTGAGCATCCGCTGGGCCTGTTCGCTCAGCCGGTCCATCGCCTGCTGGGCGAGGGCGATGTAGTGGTCGAGTTGTTCGCGCGACAGGTCGCCCGGAATCGCGATCGGCTCGCCCATCACGACGTAGACCGTGCTGAACGGTTTCGGGATGACGAGGTCCGTCCATTTTCCCTTCGGCCGCCAGGCCCGTGTAGCGACGAAGGCTCCGGGCAACAGATTGCGGCCCAACTGAGACGCCACGAAGACGCAGCCCTGTTTGAGCTGTCGCCTCGGGCCGCACGGGCCGTCGGGGGTGAAGACGATGTGCTTGCCTGCGGTGTCGTCGAGCAGTTGCCTCAAGGCGGCCGCGCCTCCGCGCCGGCTCGATCCGCGCACCGTGCTGTAGCCGAGCAGGGCCATCGCGTTGGCGAGGTACGAGCCGTCCTGATGCTGGCTGACCAGGCAGCAGGTTTGCTCGCGCAGGCCGCGCGGTGCGGCGAACGTTGGAATCAACAACTCATCGTGCCAGACGCAGAGGATGAACCGTTCGGGATCGTCGGCGGGCGGGACATAGTCGAGCCGCTTTCGCTCATCAACGCCCACGTAAACCTTGCGGCAGGTGGCGAACAGCAGCCTCGACAAACCGACCACGCTGGCGGCCGCGATCCACGTCAGCCAGCGACTTCGAATCTTCATGACACTCCGCTCCCTCGCACGGTCCCCGGTTGAGGCCGAAATGTAGGAGAAAGCTCGGGAGCGGGGAATGGCAGTCGGGCGAGGGATGAGGGGTGAGGGATGAGGGGATGGAGGGATGAGAAGTAACGCGGCGGGATTGGTCCCTCATCTCTCATCTTTCATCCCTCATCTTTCATCCTTTCCCCAACCCGCGTTGACCGGTTCGGCAGATTCTGCCATATCACGCGCGGGCTGGCTGGTCCTTCGATTCGAGCAGGGATGCGATGATGATGACGCGACGTTGGGAACGACGGTTTGGCGGCGCGGCGGCGCTGGTGATTCTGACTCTGGTGGGAAGCTCTCTCGCGCAGACCGGGGCTCCGGCGGCGGGGCCGACGCTGGCCGAGTTGCAGTTGCGGCTGAAACACGCGCAGTCCGAAACGGACCTCGAACCGAAGCTCAAGCAGGACGTTGTCGAACTGTACCAGGCGGCCATCGAGCGGATCGAGATTGCCGACGAAGCGACCCTGATCGCGAAGGCGTTTCTGCAACGGATGAACTCGGTTGCTGAGGATCTCCGTCGGACGAAAGAGGGGCTGGCATCCCTGCCGGCGCAGCCGCAGTTGACCATCGCCCCGGCGGAAGAGATCGACACGCTCGAACGTCTGCTGGGCGAGCGGCAGAAGCAACTCGGTGCTCCCGAACTTGGGCTGCGCGCCATCGCCACCGCCGCCGAGAAGGAATTCGGCGCGCGGATGCCCCGGTTGGAGGAGATCGCCGGTGAACTGGCCGAGATCGACGACCGACTCGGCAAGATTCAGCAGGAACTCGACGCGCCCGTGCCCGAAGACGAACCGCGCGAACTGACTCACGCCCGCCAGATGCTGCTGTTGACCCGGCGGATGAGAGCCACCGAGGAACGGACCGCCCTGCAGGCCGAACAGGCGTGGTGCGAGTCGGATGATGTGAGCAGTCTGCTCCGGGCGCGGCGTGATCTGGCGGCGAAGAAACTGGCGCTGGCCGAGGCCGAAACAGACCTGCTGCAAGTGGCGGTCGATCAGCGGCGCGGCAGCGAGGCCGACCAGCGGGTCCGCGCGGCGGAACTGGTCGTCACGCGAACGTCTCCGGTGGTCAAGCCCGTCGCCGAGACGAACCTGTTGTTCGCGACCGAGAGCCGCGACATCGCCACCGCGCTGCGAGAGACCAGCGAGCGGGCGGATGCGACGCAAGAAAGCCTGACTTCGCTCAATGGCGAGTTCAACCAGACGAAGAAGATGGTCGATGCGGTCGGGCTGACCGAGTCGATCGGCTTGCTGCTCCGGCAGCAGCGGGCGAAGCTCAGTGACACGCGCGGGCTGCACGCGCGGCTGGCTCAGCGCGGCGAGAACGTCCGTCAGACGCGGATGCGGATGTTTCAGATCGAGGCCGACCTCGCGACACTCCGCGATCTCGAGGCGGCGGCGACGAAGACCGCGCTCGAATTGACGAACGGCGAAGCGGCTCCGACGTCTCCACCGGCGACGTCGCCCGCGGCGACGGCTCACTCGGTGCGACATCTGTCGGACGAAGCGAAGCCACTCCTGGAACAGCGGCGCGAATTACTGGAGCGACTCGACCGCGACTACGACACGCAGTTCAAGAAGCTCGTGGCGCTTGACAACGACGAACGGAAGCTGCTGGCCGCCACGCGACAGTACGCCGACTACATCGACGAACGGGTCCTCTGGATTCGGACGGGGACCATGTTTGGCGGCACGCACGGCGCGCGAGCCGTCGCCAACGGGGAGTGGCTGGTCGATCAAGCCAACTGGTGGAAGGTGGCCGAGGCGCTGGGCAACGACATTCAGCGTGAGCCGTTGCCGTATTCGGTCGCACTCCTCGCGCTGTTGTGCTGGGCGGGCCTGCGGTGGACGCTGCGCAACCGCCTGCGAACGCTGGGGACCACCGCCGCGGATGCCTCCTGCCACGACTTGTCCCCGACGTTGCAGGCGGTCGCGTTGACGTTGCTGCTGGCCGCGTTCGTTCCCGCGCTGCTCGCCTTCTTTGGCTGGCGGCTCGATCACAGCGCGTCGGCCTCCAAGTTTGTCCATGCCGTCGCCGTGGGACTGCTGCGCGCGGTGACGCTGGCCGTGCCGCTCGAACTGCTCCGCTGGATCGTGTCGCGCGGCGGGCTGGCCGAGCAGCACTTCGACTGGTCGCCAGAGGCCCTCGTCCGGCTGCGGCGACATCTGCGCTGGTTCCTGCCGACGGGTCTGCTCTTGATCGGTTTTGTCGGGATGGTGGAGGCGACCGCGGATGAGCAGCGGCTCGATTCACTGGGGCGGCTGGGCTTTCTGGTGTTCGCCGGACTGCTGGCGGTCTTCTGCCAGCGGACTTTCCCGCGCACGGACCGTTTTAATGATGGGACTTATGGGACCAATGGGACGAATAATTCGCATCCGTCTCCTGCGTCCCATTCGGTCCGTCGCTCGGAGGATTCAAACACCGAATCCGATGTCTGGCTGAGTCGTCTGGCGCGCGTCGGCACTTGGCTGGGAATCATCGTGCCCCTCGGGCTGTTGCTCCTCGCCTGGAGCGGCTACTTCTACACGGCGTTGCAACTGACGTGGCGGTTGCAGGCCACGGCCTGGCTGGGCATGGGACTGCTGTTGTTGCGGGCGGGTGTGCTGCGGTGGATCACGCTCGAGCGGCGTCGCATGGCCGTGTTGCAGGCCGAGGAGCTGCAGGCCATCGCGGAAGCCGGGAAGCATCCCGAAACGGGCGGTCACACGCCGTTCCTGTTCCCCCGCTGGACGTGGCCCGACTTCCGGTTGAACCTGACGCAGATCGTGACCCAGATCCGCAGCCTGCTCGACATCGGTCTGGTGACGCTGGCCGCGGTCGGCCTGTGGTGGGTGTGGGCCGACGTCGCGCCGGCACTCAACATTCTGGACCGAGTCCCCCTGTGGCAGACCACCGTCGAGGAAGTGGTGGCCACCAAGGATGCCGGCGATCAACCGGTCGTGAAAATCGTGACGCGGCCCAAGGCGATCACGGCCGCCAATCTGGGGCTGGCCCTGCTGCTGATGGGGATCGCGGTCGTGGCCGGTCGCAACATCCCGGGCCTCGTCGAGGTGATCCTGCTCGAACATCTGTCGGTCGATGCGGGCTTCCGCTTCGCCACGACGTGTCTGGTCCGTTACGCGATCTTCATCACGGGAGTCTGTGTCGCGTTCGCCCAGATCGGCATCGGCTGGAACAGCGTGCAGTGGCTGGTCGCGGCGGCGTCGGTCGGGCTGGGCTTTGGGTTGCAGGAGATCTTCGCGAACTTCGTTTCGGGGATCATCCTGCTGTTCGAGCGGCCGATGCGAGTCGGCGATGTCATCACGATCGGCGACACGACGGGAACCGTCTCGCGCATCCGTTTCCGGGCGACCACGATCATCGACGGCGACCGCAAGGAACTGATCGTGCCGAACAAGAGTTTCATTACGGGCAACCTGCTCAACTGGACCCTCAGCGACAGCGTGAACCGGCTGGCGATCAAGATCCATGTCGGACCGGGCAACGATCCGCAACAGGTGCGCGCGTTGCTGCTGAAGCTGGCGGGTGAACATCCGCTGCTGCTCAAGGAGCCCGCCCCCAGCGCCTCGTTCGAAGAGATCGGTTCCAACGGCCTGCTCTTCGTCCTGCGAGCCTTCCTGCCGACTCTGAAGGATCGCCCCAAGGCGAGCAACGACTTGTACACGTCGATCCACGCCCGGTTCCGCGAGGCGGGGATCGAGATGCCCTGCCCGACGCAAGAGGTCACGGTCCGCATGCTCGGCCCCGAGCCACCTCGCGACCAGCCCATCGCCGACTTGCACGGCTCGCTGGAAACGGCACTCAAACAGGCGGGCATCAGCGTCTGAGTCGATGCCGCGCGGACGAAATCGTCACACCCCGCGTTTAGCCCCAACGCCAACGGCGTGGGAGCGAATGTGGGCACCGCGTTGATCACTCCCACGCCGATGGCATTGGGGCTAAACGTCTCTCCTGAAGCCGCGTGAGGTATAAGTTGCCTTCCATCGGTTGATTCTGATTCTGATGCAAGGGAGTTTTATGATGTCGTGGTCTGTCTGTGGGAACGGTCTGGCGGTCGGTTGGTTCGCGGCTCAGTTGG
>JANODP010000118.1:0-3235 GCA_031412755.1 Schlesneria sp.
CGTTCCGAAGACTCCACGCACCCTACTTGAATGCAGTTCGTGAAGATTCCCTTGTCTGAAGGTAGACTCCTGCGGTGAAAATCTATTTCGACACATGCAGCCTCCATCGTCCGCTGGACAACAAGGGGCCGTTGCGCATCACTCTTGAGGCTGAAGCCGTCTTGGGCGTGTTGGCCAAGTGTGAGGAAGGAAGCCTGACGCTGGTCTCGTCCGAAGTTTTGTCGCTCGAAGTGGACCGCAATCCGCAGCCGCAAAAGAGAGCGTATGTGTCGTCAATCCTCGAACACGCGCAAGTTGTGGTTGCTCTCGATAATGAGGTTGAGCAGCGAGCCAAAGAATTGGAGCAACGCGGATTCAAGGCGTTCGACGCTTTGCATCTCGCGTCTGCGGAAGCGGGCGGTGTCGATTTCTTCTGCACCTGCGATGATCGAGTCCTGAAGAAATCACGGCAGCAGACAGACCTGTCCGTGAAAGTTGTTTCTCCCTTGGAACTAGCCAACGAGGTGCCCCTATGACGACTGCCACGGCCTCTGTTGCCGAAATCACCACTGCGGCGATTACTCTGCTTTGTCGAGAAATCGGCCCGGTCAACACGGCCCGTTTTCTCGGTCAGTTCACTTCGGGATTCGGGAACTACACCGACGAACGAGACGGAATCATCGGCGATGCGACCGTGGATCAATTGATCGCCGAAATCAAACAGCGACGCGACAAAGGTATTCCCAATGAGATCAAGACACTCGGTGATCCTGTTGGAGAGAATCAATGATTGCCACAGAACTTGAACCGCCGGAAACGCTGGCGGACTTGATGGAGCAATTGGGAAACGTGCCACTCGAACGGATCCGACTCCACCCGTTCCCCGGCACGGCCACCGTTGAGGACGTGCTGCGACTGTGTGATCGCGAGCCGAAGCGTCTGTGCGAACTGGTCGATGGCGTGCTGGTGGAGAAAGTCATGGGACATCAGGAATCGCGGTTGGCGGCTCGGCTTCTTCAACTATTGCAAAACTATCTTGATGAGCACGATCTCGGCATTGCCGCCGGTGCCGATGGTCCGCATCAAATCCTCTTCGATCAGGTTCGCTTCCCCGACGTGGCCTTCATCGCCTACGACCGCATCCCCGAGGGTGCCGATCCCGCCACGCCCGTCCCCAACTGGATTCCCTCGCTCGCCGTCGAAGTCCTGAGTGCCGGCAACACCAAGGCCGAGATGACCCGCAAACTGCGAGATTACTTTGAGGCGGGAGTCGAGCTCGTCTGGTACGTCGATCCGTCCGACCGCACCGTCCGCGTCTATCACTCCCCGGAAGCCGTCATCACGCTGACCGAAGCTGACGACCTAGACGGCGAACAACTCCTGCCCGGCTTCCGCCTCTCGATCCGCGACTGGTTCGACCGAGCCTCCCGCATCCGCCCGAACGCTTGAAACCCGGTCAATCAACTCGGCATCGACCACAAACGCCTCACCGACAAATTCCAAGGCCGAGAATTCCGCCTGACCGACATGAGCGGCAACGTGATCGAGAAGATTCTGGCGTGATGCGTGGCTGGCCGACTGTTCGTCTTACGCCCGACCCCGACCTTTTCCAAACATGGAGAAGAGAAATCAAAACATGACGAGCCTCGGTGACAATAGCGTGTCGAAGCTGATTACGTTTCTCAAAGAGAAGCCGCGAGCATCGAAGGATCGAAATCGACAGTACATCGACACCGGAAACAATCTTGAACTGATTTCTGTTCCGCGTCACACAGTCGTGTTTGGTCGCCGCGGTTCAGGGAAGACGATGCTACTCAGTGCACTCGTCTCGACGGCTGCGAGGACGAAGAACGGCGTCATCTGGATCGACATCGACGACTACAAGACGCTGTCGTTTCCAGACATTCTGGTCCAAGTCCTCCGGTCGCTTTTCCAAGCTGTCGATCATGATGTCCGAAGGCGGAATTGTTGGTATCGGCCACTTCGTCGCCTTTCGGTGCGACCGGTCCTCGCGCGGCTTGCAGCGGAGGAGAAGTGGCTTGGGGAATTGCTTCATCGCTTTGAAGAAGCAGACCTGCGTATCGACGAACAGCGTGGTCAAAAGGATGTTCAAAGCCGCGAATCGGAATTGAAGACCGAGAACGGAATCGGTGCCAAGAGAAGCGACTCGCGTGAAAGCGAACGTTCTTTGACACGAACCGAGAGTTCTTCCGGCAGGGATCGGAAAATTGACCGCATCTCACGTCATCTTCACGATGCGAAGACATTGCTTAGAGATGCCACTTCAGCCGCTTTCGGCACCTACTACTTGGTGCTTGATGACTTCTACCACCTCACGGTTCGTGATCAGGCGCAGGTTCTCGACTACATGCAAAGCCTGACGAAGAACCTAAACGTATTCATCAAATTCGGGACGATCGCACATCGGAGTAGCCTCTATCGGCGAGGCGAAGACCTGATCCACGGCATGCAGAAAGAGCATGACGTGCTGCCAATTGACCTCGACCGAACGTTTCGTAACTTTGCGGAGGTGGAACAATTCATTCGCGACCTTTGGCACCAGATTCAGCAGATTGATTCGACATCAAATTTTGATGACCTTTTTGCTGGTAGTAGTTGGAAACAACTCATCCTGTCGTCAGGAGGTGTACCACGAGACTTCATGAACATCTTGTCCCGAGCATTGGAGATTGGGCGGAGCAGACATAAGGACAAGC
Source organism: Schlesneria sp. (assembly GCA_031412755.1). Classification (GTDB taxonomy): domain Bacteria; phylum Planctomycetota; class Planctomycetia; order Planctomycetales; family Planctomycetaceae; genus Schlesneria. The sequence continues at coordinate 2,697 of JANODP010000118.1, forward strand.
TTGACGTATTCCTCGTCAACGAGGCCGCAAATCTGTATTTGCGTGAAACGAAGCACGATGACCTGATCTCCGATCATGTTGATGAAACGGCACAACTCGAGCAGATGCTGCTCGACATCAAAGATTTCTGCGTCAACGAGAGGAAGCGCAACCTGTTTCTCGTGAGCAAGGACGAGCTGGAACAGAAGCAACACCAACGTGAGATGCTTCGCCAACTCTTGGATTACCGACTCGTTCACTTGGTCCACGAGAATACGAGCGCGGCAGGAGAGGCTGGTCGGTATGAGGCGTACATGTTGGATGTTGGGCTTTACGCACACCCACAGCGCAGAGGAAAGAACCAAGTGAAACAAGTTGATTTTCTCGCGCGTGATGATCAGCACCGCAACGACGCGATACGGACGCAGCCCATCTACGCTCTGAAGGATACGTACGCTCCAATTGGTGGCAGTCCGTTCGACGCGCCCACCGAGCAAGCCGAAGTTCCGGAACTCAACATCGTGGATTCGCCTATCGTTGCTGAGATTCAGAAAAGTGAG
>JANODP010000119.1:0-9010 GCA_031412755.1 Schlesneria sp.
GTGTGGGGTGTTGTTTTGGGGTGGGGGGGCGGTGAGCCCCCGGTGGCCGCGTCTTTTTCTGTGCCCCCCGTTTTCTGGGCACACCCGACCCCCGCTCCGACAGCGATTGGAAATGCATCCTATCTCGGCTTGAGATGCGGACCGATGAGCTTGCCGAAGTTGGGCGGGTTGTGACTCTGACAGTAGAGCTTGCCCTGACCGTGAAACTTGCAGACCAGTCCCTCGCCGCCGAGGAAGCTGCCGATCAGGCTCTTGCCCGCCTTGACGATCTTGAATTGCAGCGTGTCTTCGAACGCGACGATATGGCCCGTATCGACGATGTATTCCCCGTCGATGTCCACCTCGTAGATCGCGCCAAAGCTGCTCAGGAAGATCGATCCCTGGCCGGTCGCCTTGACCCAGAACAGGCCCTCGCCGCTGAAGATGGCCTTGCCGAATCCCTGCCACGTGGCGTCGATGGTGATCCCCGCATCGCTGGCCAGCCAGCTTGACCCTTGAATCACGAGCACGCCGCCGCGCAGGTTGTGATGCACGACGTCGCCGAGCATCGTCGGGCCGATGATCAGCGTCTGGTTCGACTGGTTGGCGGTGAAGTGATTGAGGAAGAAGTTCTCTCCGGCGAACATCCGCTTCAGCCCCTTGAGAAACCCGCCGCTGGCCCCCTTCTGGCCCGAGGTGGTTTCGACGGACAGACCGGTCGACATGGCGATCATCGCGCCGACTTCACAGGTGATGGTCTCGTGGGTGTCGAGCGTCAGTTTGGCCACCGATGCGGCGGGACGGGCCAGAATCTCGTACTGCATGTGGTGGTCCTTTTCGATTTTTGATTTTTGATTTTGGATTGAGAAAGCGGACTGCGGTGCAATCCAAAATCGAAAATCCGCAATCCAAAATCGCTAGATGTGAGCGTTCATCCAGGCGGTGAGGCCGCTGAAGTTGCGCGACTGCATGTAAATTCGGCCGGGGCCGCGGACCTTGGTGACCAGCCCCTCACCGCCGAAGAAGCTGGAGAAGATGCCTCCTGGCAGGCCGACTCGAACGTTGATGGTCGGTTCGTAGCCGACCAGATGGCCGGTATCGACGATGTATTCGTCGGTGATTTCGCGGGTGAAGATGCCGCCGTAGGCCGAGAACCAGACGCGTCCGTTGCCGCTCACCTTGAGTCGGAACAGGCCCTCGCCGCCAACGAAGCTGGCCACTCCCGCCCAATTGAGCCCCAGCGAAATACCGGGCTCACACGCGAGGAACGCCCCCGGTTGGAGGAACAGCGTGGTTCCCTTGAGCTCGATGCATTCGATGTCACCGGGCATGCCCTGAGTCAGGACCAGTTCGGCCGGCTGCGACGATGAGAACTCGTTCACGAACAGCGATTCGCCGCCGAAGGCCCGCTTGAGGACGGCACCGACCATGCCGCCGCTCCAGCGCGTCTGCATCTCGACGCTGGCACTCATGCTGGCCATCGCGTCGGATTCGGCGATGATTTTGTCGCCGGGTTCCAGTTTGACCAGGACGTTGGCGAACGACGGTCGGTTGCGCGTGGTGGCTTCCATTCGAGACCCTTTGCTGAAGATAAAGCCCCTGATCGAACGGCAAAGTTGGAGTGTGGGCGGTGTGAATGAATGGCGAATTGTGACGGCTTGATTCGTGACGAATGTCACTCGCCATGCAACTGTTTCAAGTGCTGCTGCACGTCGTCCCAGTCGATGGCGAGAGGACGATATTGTTGCGCCCCCAACTTCGCAAGCGCACCGCGAATCGTCGCGATCCGAACCTCGTGCTGGGGGTGAGTGCTCAGCCACGCGATGGCATCCGGCACGTCCTGTCCCTCGTCTCGCAGCATCTCGAAGAAGCCGGCCAACTCCAGCGGATCGACCGCCCCCGCGTGGAGCATTTCCACGCCGGTGATGTCCGCTTCGATCTCGTGCTCGCGGCTGTAGCTGGTCAGCGCCGCCGACTTGCCGAGCTCCGCCCCGAGCGCGACCAGACCGCCCACGTCGCCGATCAGCATCTCGAACGCCACCACGATTCCCAGCGACTGCGTCACCCGTTGCAGGCCGTGCCGCTTGATCGCGTGGGCCATTTCATGGCTCAGCACTCCCGCGACCTGTTCGGCGGTCCTGGCCTTGCGCAGCAGTCCGGTGTAAACCACGATCTTGCCACCCGGCAGGCAGAATGCGTTGATCTCGGGCGCGTCCATCACGCGCACTTCGAAGTGGAGGCCCTTCAGTTCCGCGTGCGGTTCCAGCCGCGCAATGATCTCCTTGACCGCATCGACGACGACCTTGTCCTGGACGACGGTCCCTTTGAGATCCATCTCGTCGAGCGCTAGCTTGCCGATCTTTTCATCGACGCTGATCGGAACCGCGGCGATCGACGCCCTCGCCAACGCCAGCAAGCCGTAGTAACCGCCGACGAGGCACAGCACGAACACGACCGCCGTGCCGTACAACCACATCCGCCAGCGAAACCCCTCGGACCGGCGCAGGCCGCGCACCGCCGCCAGTTGCTCGGCGAGTTCGGTTCCGGCGTCGAGTTGCAGCGCCGTCGGAAACCGCCGGTCCTCGCAGAAGATCGTCAGTTTTCGGTCCGGCGTCCGCACGAAGACCATCCGTCCGGTGGCCCCGCCCATGTCGAGCACGCAGTCCCGGTAGCGGATCGAAAACTCCTGCCCCGTGCTGGTGACCGCCTTCACACCGCTGGCGGTCACTTCGATTGTGGCGCTCGCCCGGCCCCCGTCGATCTGCTCGCTGAAGACGCCCCCTTCAAACTCTTCTGCACCGTACATCTGCACCTCCCACCGGACAACATCAACTCCCGAGTGCGATTGAACGGCGGTATGCTACGCTCCGCCACACGACTCTTCACGCCACTCCCTCGGGGAGAATCCCTCGGGGAGAATCCCTCGGGAGAAAACAGGACGCCCGCCATGCTTCCACGCCGCCTCGAACCCGAAGTCATGGATACCGTCGCCGAGGCGGTCGATTACAACGGCATGGACCACAGCCACGTGAACCGGGTGTTCGTCGACGACCTGCTGACGGCGCTCGCCCCGGTGACGCCGCCTTTGGAGGGGACGTGGCGGGTCTTCGACGCCGGGACCGGGACGGCGCTGATTCCATTGGAATTGATGAGCCGCGGCATCCGGGCCGTCATCACCGCCGGCGACCTCGCCGAGCAGATGCTGATCGTCGCACGCAACAATGTTCGGGCGGCGGGCCTGTCCGATGCGATCCGCCTCGTCCTGACCGACTGCAAGCATCTGCCCGCGGCCGATGCCACGTATCACGCGGTCATGTCCAACAGCATCGTGCATCACATTCCCGAGCCGCTCTCGGTGTTCGCGGAAATGTGGCGGGTGCTGCAACCGGGCGGCCTGCTGTTTGTGCGCGATCTGATGCGACCGGTCGATCTGGCAATGCTCGATCATCTGGTGCAGACCTACGCGGGCGAAGCCAACGCCCACCAGCAGCAGATGTTTCGAGACTCGCTGCACGCCGCACTGACGCTGTCCGACGTGAACGGCCTGTTGCAGCAGGTTGGCATCCCGTGTGACGCCGTGCGGGCCACGAGCGACCGACACTGGACGGTGGTCGCCCGCAAACCGGGCTGACCACGGAAGGCGATGAAGCACGATTTCGTGCTTGAGATTTGGTGTTTCTGCCGCGCTCGTTGTTCGCGTTGTTCCGGTCGCAACACAGCCGCCTCCACTCGACCGGCCGACTCTTCGCAATCCGTTCAAGCTCCGCAAGCGGTCAAGTCGATGGGAGTAGGCACGCCCAGATGGACATTTCAATTCATAACCCTGCGGAGCCGCTTCGATGACGTTTGATTCGAGTGACTCGTCCCCCCCGTCGGCCCAGGTGATCCGCGCCGAACAAGCCCTGGTGACTCTCAAGCAGCGCGTCGCCTCGCATGCGAACCAGCAGTCGCGGTTGAAGCGGTTCTACCTCGAATGGCAGCAGAACTGGCTGTGCCAGACCGAGCATCTTCGCCGGCAGATGGACGAGCTGGAATCGAGACTCGCCCCGTGGATGCCCCGCGACGCATCGCCCCAATTGAGCGTGGTCAGCCACGCCGAAGAAGCCGCATGAGCGGGAGGCGAAATCTCAAAATATGCGTTCGCTACTTCTGCGAGTCGCGTTCGATGGCCGCCGCGAGGTCCTCGATCGCCTGCTGACTCACCTCCGATTCGTGCGATTGCAGCCATGCGACATCCACGCGGGCCTGAGCCCAGCGTTGAGTCTGATAGCACACGACCGCTCGATAGAAGCGGTCTCGCGCCGAATCGGGTTTGAGCAGCAGCAGCGCTTCGAGGTACCGCAGCATCCGCTCGGGGTCCTCGCCCGAGGCGGCGGTGGCGAACAGGTTCCGCAGCATTCGGTCGATGATCGCGCGGTGCGGCGATGTGTCGAGATGCGACTCGCGCCAGGCCTCGTCGCTGAGTGACTCGAACTTCGCCTTGGCATCCAACTTCGAGAGCAGCTTGCCGCGTTCAAAAACGTCGATGAGTTGGGAATCGCCGGACTTCGGCTCGTGCCGGACCATGAAGTGCCTCGGCATACCTACACCGACGACGTTCAGCCCCATGCGCCGGGCGATCTCCATGTAAAGGACCGACAGCGTGATCGGCAGGCCCTCGCGGTCATCGAGCACTTCGTTCAGATAACTGTTCGAGCGGTTGTCGTAGTCGGTCCGGCTGCCGTGAAATCCCTGCTCGTCAAACAGGTAGCGGTTCAGCGCGGCGAGTCGTTCCTGTTCGGTGGCCTCTTTCGGCAGGTCGGTCTGCGCGCGCCGGGCGTGGCGTTCGACCTCCTGCACGTAGGAGTCGACGTCCAGTTCGGGATTGTCCAGTTTGGAGATCAGCAGGCCCGCGCGCAGCAGGTCCACTTTGTCGTCCTCCTTCATGGCCAGCAGCTTCTCGAATTCGGCCAGCGTCTGCTTGAGTTGCAGTCCCGCCGCGAGTTGTCTCACGCGAGTCGCCTGCTGCTCCAGCTTGGCCGCCTGCTGTTCGAGCAGTGCAACGGACGTCGGTCCATCGGCCAGCAGGTCGTCTGTGGCGCTGACGGGGGTTGCCGCGGAGGAAAGTTCGCCGACCAGTTTGGTGACGCGATCGGACAAGGCCGGCGAAGGCTTGTTCGAGGCGATGGTCTCGGCCACGCGAAAGCCTTTGAATTCGGCTTCGGTCTGGCGGAACTTACACAGGCCGATGCGGCCCGACTTGTACTCGGCGTCGGCCGCTTCGATCACCAACTCATCGTTGAGATAGCAGAGCATCCGCTCCTTCTCGACGCGCACCTTCAGCTCGTTCCAACCGGTCTTGTTGAGGTGCGGCGAACGAATCTCGCGCAGGACCTTCCAGGCGTAGACGTCCGGTCCGTCGAAGCGGCTCAGCCGGACACCGCCGTTGCTCGGATAGAACCCGTAGTGGCGGTCGCCGCCGTCGGCGTGAAAGACCAGTCCGGCCGCCCCGTCGTTGGGTCCGTACTTCACCTGCACGGCGACTTCGTAGGGGACGGCCGGCGCGGCCTGAGTTGACAGGCACAACGCACGGCCTCCAAACCCGCCACCCGATCCGCTGACGAAGAGCCGACCCGAACGTTGACGCCAACGGCCGCCGGGCAACACCGTCCACTCCTCCGGATCGAGGACGCCGATCGTCAGCCAGCGACTCATCGGGATCGGATTCGGTTTCTCCAACAGCGGCTTGAGCGCGTTGACCGGGATCGCAAACCCGAGGTTGTCCGTCTTGAGCGATTTCAACGTGAGCAATCCATGCACGCGGCCCTGCATGTCGAGCATCGGACCGCCGCTGTTGCCCCGCTCGATGGGGAGCGCGATCTGCAACATCGCGCGGCCTTCGATGTCGCGCCGGCCCGACAGCACGCCGGCGACGATGCTCCGTTCGAGGCCGATCGGATTCCCGATGGCCACGATCGGCTGACCCTCCTGCAATTCGTCCGAGTTCCCCAGCGGCAGGGCCGGCAAATCGTCGGCATCAATTTTGAGGACCGCCAAGTCCTGCGAGCGTTCCGTGGCCTGGATGGCCGTCACGTCGAACTTGCGCCCGTCGTGCAGTTCGACGCTGATCGGACGAGCCTCACCGATGACGTGCAGGTTGGTGGCGATCAATCCGCTCGTATCGATGATGAATCCGGCCCCGAGCCCCTGCCGCTCGCCATCGCGTCCGCGGAACGTCACCACCACCACCGACTTCTTCACGTGAGCGGCCAGTTCCTGCACGGTCTTGTCGTGCGCCGCCTTGTCATTCGCCGCCTTGTCATTCGCCGCCTTGTTCATCGCCGCGGCTGGAGCCCTGACCGAGGGGGAGTTCTCCACCGCTGCCGCATCGGCCGGCTGGCTCGACCGGGCGTTTTCATCGGTCGCACAGACCACAGAACAGAGCAGACCGCCCAACACCAGTCCCCGTGTGAAGTGCAACATGCGTGTTTCCTCGATGATCCCCGCAGCGCGAGGCCGATCAGCCTGTTGAACAAGGATTGCCTGTTGAACAAGGATTGATCGTGTGCCACGGCTGTGTCAGCCGTGCGGATTTTGTGAGATTATTTACCGCTCTCACGGCTGACACAGCCGTGGCACTCCTTTTTCAACGGGCTGTTACGTCTGAAGGAACGAACCGGCGCGGGGCCGATTCTAGGCGGCGAGCCGACCAGCGTCCACGTGGTTGTCACTCATCCCCGGCCGGAGGCTCGAAGGGTGTGAGGAACCAGACACCGGGGCTGCTCGTGACTTCCGGGACGGGCGGAAACGTGTCTCCGGCCAGTTCGGACAAGGCCCAGCGCAGGTACAGCCCAGTCGATTCGTGAGGCGATTTCAGTTTGTTGAAAGTGCGCAGCGCTTCGATCTGCGAGACGGCTTTCATCCGAACCAGGGCCACGGCCGAGACCTGGCGGATCACGGGGAATTCCGGTGGAAACGGGTCAATGTCGATGACGCGGGCGATCAACTGATCGGCCAGCGCGTTGTCGGGTGTCCCCTCGTGCAGCCGCCCGAGCGCCCAGATGGCCGTGCCGCGGGAGAAGAATTTCATCGCCTTGCCGATCGGCGGCTTCGCGACATAGGGCAGCATCAGCGGCTCGGCCGGAGCGTATTTCATCCGACCAAACGCTTCGAACAGATGTGCGACCTGCATGTCGATCGCGGTGGACTCATCCTTCAGCCGCAGCTCCGTCTGTCGGGTGGCCTTGTCGAGCAGCGCTGGTAACGTCTCCCGCACCTCCAGCCGGCGCAGCGCCCAGGCCGTGGCGATCATGATTTCCGGCCGCTTCGATTCGAGCAACTCCACGAGCCGTCCGGAGGCGGCCTTGTGATCGAGTGCCGCCAGCAACAGAGCCGCCTGTTCCTGACCGCGCCAGCCCTCGCGACCCAACTCCTGCAGGGCGGACTGCCGGATGGGCTGACTCAGTTCCGCCGTCTGTTCGAGTCGCAAGAGGGCTTCACGAACCTCACCGCGAATCTGCGGATGCGGGTCGTCCAGCAGTCGCGCGAGAACCGGAATCCGCTCCGGAGTTGGTCGCTGGATGTAGCAGGCCGCTCCCTGCTGACGAACCAGCGGATCGGGGCGACTCAGGGCCGACTCGGCGAGGGGCAGGACCAGGCCCGGGTCGATTTCGTTGAGTCGGGCGAGCGCGGCCGAGGCCACCGTCGGTTCGACGTCTTTCGCCAATTCGGTCAGCAGGCTTTGTGAGGTGTCGCCCGAGTGCCGCGACAGCAGTCGGACCGCACAGACCCGATCGAGGACGGACGAATCCCGCGCCACGTTTGTCAGGCGGGTGACGTCCGGTTCCAATCCCTGCTCCCCCAATCGACCCGCGGCGAGGGCCGATTCGAGTCGGATGTCGGGTCGAAGAAGTTTGTCGAGCACCATCTGCCTGACGACGGCCAACGCTTTCGTTTCGTTGACGCGCGCCAGACCTCGCAGCGCCAGAACCGTCTCGCGCGGTCGCGTGGATCGGTTTTCCAATCGTTCGAGCCAGACGGAGCGGATCGGCAGAAAGTCCCATTCCGCGAGTGCCGGCTCGATCAACTGGCGCAGCTCCGCATCGTGGTGTTGGGCGGCGTCCCACAGGGCGGGAGCCGCGCTCGTCGCCTTCAACTCAATCAGCGCGCGGGCCGCAGCGAATCGGGTCGTCGGATGAGAACCCTCGGCCGCCACCAGTTTTGTCAGGGTCGGGATCGCTTCCTCCAGCCCGGGCACACCGATCTGATGCGCCTTCGCAATCGTGTCGGCGGCCATGCGCTGCATGTCGTGTTCGGGACGGGAGAGGGCCTCCAGCCACAACTGTTTGAACCGCGGCGCCCACACTTTTCGCGGCTCGGGCACCCGCAGTTCGGGGTCCTTGTCCATGATGAATTCGGGACGGATCTCGGCACGAAGAGCCTGCGGCACGATCAGGCTGGAGAGGAGCAGCAACCAAAGCAGACGTGGCATGACGACAACTTTCGTTATTCAGCGGAGGAGGTCCGTCAGCGCTCGCCCGTCTGATTCATTCTCGACGGTCAATCGGCGACAAACAAACACGGGCAAGCCAGAGGCTTACCCTACGGCCTCCAAAACTCACTTCGCCGTTCGCAATTTTTACTTCGGCAGCCGGATTTTTAGGGAAAAAATCTGCCTGCGGAAGAACATTCCATCAGCGACTCGGAATCCGTTCCGGTTTCCGCAGTCGCCAAAGTGCTTTCCCCACTGAGCCAACCAGAACTCCCACGCCGAAATCCGGAATTCCGAGAAGAAAATCCGCTTTTCCAACAAGAAAATCCGGCTGGCGGACTCACCAAACCGGCCAGCGAACCGGACAAAGTGCTTTGAGAATCACATATCCCTATTTTTCAAGGGAAAATCAGCATCGCCACTTTTTGGCACACGACATGCCCTGTGCACAATTTCTCCAACTCTTGAAGAACTAGCCCGACGCGCGAGCGAGGGCTAAACGTTCGATGTCGACGAAGCCCTCGCTCGCGCGTCGGGCTGGTTTTGAAATGCGCTCTACTG